>NZ_JBHSMH010000114.1:0-3205 GCF_042655365.1 Cohnella suwonensis
AGCTTAACGTTGGTGCTGTTGTATCCGACGTTGCTGTCGTGGTGAACAAGATCGTCGCTACGCTCGAAGCATTGCCAGCCGCATCCTTGACGATGGCATATGCCTTGTACGCTGTGGATGCGGTTAAGCCAGATACGCTAGCCGTGTTCGCTGCTGCGCTTGCTCCCGCTGTTCCTTTGGCTGCGGCTGTTCCTTGTGCTGCAATCGTTGCCGCATCCGGTGCTGCGTCTGCCGCTGCATAGACTACATAGTAGTAGGTTCCTGCTTCATCCGATGTGAAGTTTAAGGTTGTCGCGGTGTCGGTTGTTGCACTTGCACTGGTTAAGCTTAACGTTGGCGCGGTTGTATCCGGCGTTGCTGTCGTGGTGAACGAGATTGTCGCTACGCCCGAAGCATTGCCAGCCGCGTCTTTGACGATGACATAGGCCTTGTACCCTGTGGATGCGGTTAAGCCAGATACGCTAGCCGTGTTCGGTGCTGCGCCTGCTGCCGCTGTTCCTTTGGCTAAGGCTGTTCCTTGTGCTGCAATCGTTGCCGCATTCGGTGCTGCGTCTGCCGCTGCATAGACTACATAGTAGTAGGTTCCTGCTTCATCCGATGTGAAGTTTAAGGTTGTCGCGGTGTCGGTTGTTGCACTTGCACTAGTTAAGCTTAACGTTGGCGCTGTTGTATCCGGCGTTGCTGTCGTGATGGTAGCAGTCCGCTGAGTCGCGGCCAAGTCGTCGTTCACGTCCACCGTGATACGGCGGTCGCCGATCGTCGGTGTCGCCGCCGTGTCGTTGTATTTGATCTGGCCGAGGACGGTTTTAAAGTCGGCCAGAGTCGCCCCGCCAGTCAGCGTCAGGCTGGTGGAATTGTTGCCGGTCACCGTGATGCCGAACCCGAGCGCGGCATTGATCTGTGCTTGGGTCAGCGACAGCGTTTCATCGCCGATGTCCTTGATGTCGCCGCTAGTGATGGCGACGGTGGCGGTGTAGACCCTGGCGTCGCTGTCAGACTGGGTAATCGCGATATTCGGCAGGAAGGTGATGCCTCCCGTGCTGAAAGTGGCTGTGGCGTCATTGCCGTTGGTGCCTGTGTCGAGATCGACCGTTGGCACGGTACCGCTCGCCCATTCCGATTCATAAGCGCCGATGTCCACTGTGGACTGGCGGATGCGGTCCATCCGCCGCACGTCGAGGGCGCCAGTAACATAGTAGGCGTCACCCCCGTTGATTGCGTTGGACGCGGTGGATGCCAAGCGGTAATCTTCGCTGCCGCTGTTGACGAAATCGACAGCGCCGGACATAATGCTGTTCACACTGTTCAGCGTGTAAACCCCACTCGCACTGTTCTGGAACGTCGCTATATTGTCGGTATTGCCGGCAATGATCGAATTGCGTACATCGACCGTGCCGCCCGTGGCATTGTTGTAGAAGGCAAATTTGATGCCGACATCGCTGGCTGTGAACGTCGAATTCGCGATGCTTACGCGGGTGTTTGCCGAGCCTGCAGTACTGGATTGCAGCAGGAGCGCGGCGACACCGCCACCGTTGACACCGACATTATTATAGATGGCCGAGTTGGCGATGCTGATCGAATGGTTATCAAGCCCGACATTATCCCAAATATTTATTGCACCTTCTGCAGACAGCCCGCCAAACATCGTATTATCGTAAATCGATGAATTGTCTACTTCAAGATAAAACGTCGTAAACGACCCTGTAAACAGGTCAATTAGGCCATTTCCAAAAGTTCTTACATCGTTGTTGAATAGATGAACGTTATAGATGCCAAGCGACGAGTTCTTGGCATTCGACGAATAGCCGATGATGCCGCCAGTCACAGAATTGTTCGAATCAGAAAAATTCGTTAGTGAAACGTCCTGCAAAACGAAATGAACGCCTGCGGTTTCGATCTGGAAGCCGGACTGGGAGCCGCCGTTGATCGTGTAACCATTGCCGTCGATCAGCAGGCTTTGGGTGGGCGCGGTGATCCCCGAAGCCAGCGTGACACTCGTGGCGAGTTCAATGGTGTCGGCGCCCGCGTTGGCGTTGGCCCAATAGATGGCCTCGCGCAAGGTCAGGCCGCCGCCATCGGAAATATCTCCCGCCAAGTCCGTATTGTCGCCGCCGGTATCGACATCGCCTGACGACGTCACTGTCAAGACGGCGTTGCTCGCCACCACCGACACAGTGGCGGCGCGGCTGACAGTGGCGCTGTTGTTGGACGACCCGCTGTCTCCGACGGTGGTCAGCGTAACGACGCGGTTACCCGCAGTGACGCTGGCGTCGCTACTGTAAAATTGCACGCCGTCGATCAAGCCGCCCATCTGGGCATCGCTGGCCGACAGGCCGGTTAATGAAGCCGTAGCGGTTCCGGCGGACACCGACACGCTGTAGCTGCCAACCCCAGCGATGGTTCCGCTGGTGCCGTCGGTCAACGCCACATTAGTGCCGGCGATGGACAGATATTCGGTGGCGTCCGACACATTGGTGACAGTGAAGGTAGCGTCCGTGAAGGTCTCACCGCTGTCGTTGGCGGCCGCTGTCACGCCGCTGAACAGATCCACGCCGCCGCTCATCCCCTGAATAAACGTCGTCGCAGCTCCGGTCGCGGTCAGGGTGGGGGCGGTGCTGCCGCCGGACGCAGTCGTAAAGCTGAGCAGCGTCCGGTCCGAGAGATTGTCCAGCGAGTTACCGGCTTGCGTCACTGCCGGTTCGGGAATACCGGAATGAAATCGGTTGCTGACCAAAGTCACAAAACCGCGATTGTCCGCGTCAACGAAAGCTGTCGGCGCGATTACCAAGTAATAGCTGGTATTCGCGGAAAGAATTCCTGTCGGATTGATGGTGACGGTAGAGGACGATGCATTGCCAGTCAGCGAGACCCGAGCATCGTTTGCCAAAAAAGATTCAAAGGTGACGTCGTTGGCAAAATTACCGTCGCCATCGTCCACCTTAATCGAGATCGTTCCTGATCCACGGCTAAGTGCGCTGCTATGGCTGAAGGTCAATGTAATGTTATCGGAAACGCCGACACTCGTGGCGTTAGAAACTGGCGTAAATGCCGTTAATCGCGGCGGTGAGTTGACATTCTCGTAATAGAGATCACTCGATGCTCCGTTCACCCTGGCATAAATATCGAGATCGCCGTCATGGTCAAAATCGGCGACCCTTGCTGCAGTCCCCAGATTGAGACCGGGCAATGATGCAGGAAAATGCCC
>NZ_JBHSMH010000115.1:0-4873 GCF_042655365.1 Cohnella suwonensis
ATTGTCGGAAGCGGTTACCAATTTCTTGCTCCACCCGCGACTTAAAAACACATAATAACTCTCGGGGATTTCTGCTAACGTTCATGTGTTCACGACGTCCAACTCCCTTAAGCCCGAAGGGCGGCCGCGATGCGGTTAGGGAG
The DNA here is from genome assembly GCF_042655365.1 of Cohnella suwonensis. Taxonomy (NCBI): domain Bacteria; kingdom Bacillati; phylum Bacillota; class Bacilli; order Caryophanales; family Paenibacillaceae; genus Cohnella; species Cohnella suwonensis. The sequence goes on from NZ_JBHSMH010000115.1 coordinate 144, forward strand.
TTGGATGTATCCGGCTGATTCCACTTCCTTGCTGCTGCCAATTACTTCTCCGAACCCTCATCTAACTCCTGCCGGACCGAGGGCCGAATGGCCCGAAGCGTGAACATGGTGTTAGCGGATGTCCCCGACTTCCTGATCCAACATTCAAGTGTTCTTTAATACGCCCTGAAAATATGCTCTTCAAAATACGATCTTCAAATACGATCTTTAAATACACCCTTCAAATTGACCTTCAAATTGACCTTCAAATTGACCTTCAAATTGCCCTTCAAATTGCCCTTCAAATTGCCCTTCAAATTGCCCTTCAAATTGCCCTTCAAATTGCCCTTCAAATTGCCCTTCAAATTGCCCTTCTTAAATGGTAGTATAAACCAATTATTCAATTAAAGCTTTAGCAAACTGTTTCATTCTTGATTAAGGACAAATTAAAAGAGCCGGCGATATGTTCCTCTTGTCGTCGGCTCTTTATGCTTGAGTTTTATATTTCACTTTGGTTCTCGGGGATTTCCGCTAACGTTCATGTGTTCACGACGTCCCACCACCTTAAGCCCGAAGGGCGGCCGCGATGCGGTTAGGTGGTGCGGATGTGTCCGGCTGATTCCGCTTCCTTGCTACTGCCAATTACTTCTTCGAATCCTCATCTAACTCCTGCCGGACCGAGGGCCGTATGGCCCGAAGCGTGAACATGGTGTTATCGGAAGTCCATAACTTCATTGAATCTACGTAATCTTGAAATTGTTGTTGTAAAAAAATGCAGCGAATTAAGGAACTCCCCTCGATTCGCTGCATGATATGGCTTGTTATACGTCCATATATATTTGCCCTTCTTCGTCATCTTCATCATTCTTCTTAATATTAAGAACACCGAAGTTCCTAATATATTCTTTTAGTAGTGGATCTACAAAAGTATAAACACCTTTGTCTACACGTGTTATTGTATCTCGATCTATTAAATTCGAAATATTAGTGCTGAACTGATTTTGATCATAACCAATATACTTAGATATATAATCTAAAGGCACATAGGCTCCATCAAACGCCGCCATTGCCTCTAATATTTGTTGGTATTTTCCATATCCAGCTTTTTGAAGTAATGAACGCAATTTATTTCTTCTAACGTCAGTAACAACTTTGATCTTTGCATTTTCAAAATCTTTTTCCGTCAAATTTTCAGCTTCACATACTGACAACATCTCACTTCCAAGAATATGAACAGGTTCAGGGAAACCCACCGCTAAGTCATAGACACAATTTAAAACATTAGCGTCAAAGGTAAACTCCGCTTTATCAAAGCCAGAGATCAAAATTCTTGATGTCTCGTCTATTGTCAATCTTGGAATCGGAACATCCCTGAATGTTCGAAAAATAGAACCGTGATCTTCTTCAAGCTTTTGAACTGCACCAGTGATGCCCGCACAGAAGAACGATATTTTTTTCATTCCTTCTCTATTTAACTTTTCAGTACAAAGCTTGAAGAAAGTTGCGATTCCTGAATCAGGCTTTACACGATCAAGTTCATCAATAAACAAAATGATTCCATTCTTTTTATTTTCTGTTACAGATTTATAGCTTTTTTCAAGCATTTCACAAAAGTAATTTACTAAATCTGCTATCGACCTTTCTCTTTCATCCCTTCCACTAACCTTTAATCCGTAAACATCCAATTCTAATGTAAATTTATTAAAAAATCTCTTGATACTGCTTTCAAGATCTCGAAGTAATCCAAATACAATGTGCTCAGCAGATTGATCATAATTTGCATCATGCCAAGCCACTATGTAGTTAAATGCTTCTAAACCTAAATCAATGCGTAACTTTTCAGCTAATCTGTTATCACCAGTAGCAAGTAACTTTGTTTGAAGAAGGAGAGAACTCTTCCCCATTCCTCTGTCACCAGTGATTATTGTATGTTTAGGATTGTCATTTGCAGTTTGAAATAGAGAATCAATGACTTCATCAACTTGAGTTTCCCGTCCAGAAAATCGATTTGGATCATCAACTGGTCTATTCGGAAAAAATGGATCTACAAACCTCTTCTTAGTCATGTGTTTGCACTCCTAAATAAAATGAATTTCCATATATAGAATACATTCCGTTACTCATAAATGCAAACATACGTTCATTTTATCTATGCACTTTGTGGATTTCCGATAACGTTCATGTGTTCACGACGTCCAACTCCCTTAAGCCCGAAGGGCGGCCGCGATGCGGTTAGGGAGTTGGATGTGTCCGGCTGATTACGCTCCCCTGCTACTGCCAATTACTTCTCCGAATCCTCTTCTAACTCCTGCCGGACCGAGGCGGCTTGTCCGCCGAAGCGTGAACATGGTGTTAGATGTTGTTCTTAGCGGGGCCTCTTCGATTACTCTTGCAGCTCAAATCCGGTCTGTTTCCGGTCTATGAGGAAACGTTCCATTGTATCTTCGAGTATGCTTTCCACAGTCAAGTCGGTCTGTTTCCGGTCTATGAGGAAACGTTCCATTGTATCCTCGAGTATGCTTTCCACAGTCAAATCGGTCTGTTTCCGCTTTATGAGGAAACGTTCCATATTCGGAGCCATACCGCCCAAACCAATTCAAGAATCCGTTAAGGATTATACCGCTTCAAAATTGGCCTCACCACAGGCATTGTTCTTGACCTTCCCCGCTAAGAATTTCATCTAACGTTAATGTGTTCACGACGTCCCACCGACTTAAGGCGACGAAGTCGCCGGGCGCGATGCGCTTAGTCGGTGCGGATGTGTCCGGCTGATTCCGCTTCCCTGTTGCTGAATTACTCCAGTCGAATCCGCTTCCCTACTCCTGCCGGACCGAGGGCCGAATGGCCCGAAGCGTGAACATGGTGTTATATGCTGTCCCTGCCTTCTTCGAATCTGCTAAGCCCCTATTGATTTGTTCAATTGATATCTATATCCTACTTCATCTTTAAATTTCCCGTCTTCAAATATGAATTCATTAATTCTTGTAAATCCGTTTTTATCAAGTACTTTTGTAGAGCCTTTATTCTTTGCGAGACATGCACTTCTAATTGTTTCTAAATTCATTTCTTCAAATGCATATTTTATTGCTTTCTTTGCCGCTTCAGTCCCTATTCCCTTATTCCAATATGGTACTGCAATCCAATAATCTAATTCAACTGATCTTTCTTCATTATTAATTCCGTTTAATGATATTACTCCAGCAAAATGATCATCTTCATAAATTGAAAAAACAAATGAAATTCCTTGCTCTCGTCTTGATATTACCATTCTTGCCCATGATTCCCCTCCGCCTTCTGGATAAGGATATGGAACATTACTTGTTTGAGATATTCTATAGTCTGATGCATATTCTTGAACATATTTTGAATCTTCAAACACTACCGGACGAATTTGAACCGTCATATTGATCGCCTCTTATGTTTTTTAGGTTTTTAGATCTTGCAGGGATTGCATATAACGTTAATGTGTTCACGACGTCCCACCACCTTAAGCCCGAAGGGCGGCCGCGATGCGGTTAGGTGGTGCGGATGTGTCCGGCTGATTACGCTTCTCTGCTTCTGAATTCTCCAGTCGATTACGCTTCCCTACTCCTGCCGGACCGAGGGGCGAATGCCCCGATGCGTGAACATGGTGTTATACGAAGTCTCTGACTTCTTGAAATGCTATACAATTCTTATCCTTAGATTTAGATTTTCTTTGTTATTTCTTAATTATGGTCCTGTCCCACTTGAAGTTACTCTCCAACCTAGAGAAAATTTCTTAACATAAATTAAAGGAGTATTTATTCCATCTACTTCGTATAAGTCCCCATATTTGGGGTCATTTTTAATTGTTCCTTCTTGAACTGAATTACTAAATGCCTTAATAGGATGAAATGTGAATAATAGATGTTTACGAACTGCTATTTCTGCGGTAGGTGAAGGAAAGAATACAATATAAATAATGAGTATTGCTGAAATAATAATCGAAAGATTTTTCTTTCTCATGTTATTCACCTTATTTATCATATTTTGAATAGTGTTTTTGAGCTCTTCAGAGATTTCGTATAACGTTAATGTGTTCACGACGTCCAACTCCCTTAAGCCCGAAGGGCGGCCGCGATGCGGTTAGGGAGTTGGATGTGTCCGGCTGATTCCGCTTCCCAGCTGCTGCCAATTACTTCTCCGAATTCACATCTAACTCCTGCCGGACCGAGGCGGCTCGTCCGCCGAAGCGTGAACATGGTGTTATAGGATGTTCCCGCCTTCTTCGATTTCTCTCCCATAAAATTCTTCCTACATCGCCGATATACTTACTACTGATGGCTTCCCCATTGCTTCGTCGAGATACTTACTACAGACGGCTTTTCCCATTGCTTCATCGAGATACTTACTACATACGGTTTTTCCCATTGCTTCGTCGAGATACATACTACAGACGGCTTTTCCCATTGCTTCGTCGAGATACATACTACAGACGGCTTTTCCCATTGCTTCATCGAGATACTTTCTACAGACGGCTTTTCCCATTGCTTCGCCGAGATACTTACTACAGACGGCTTTTCCCATTGCTTCGTCGAGATACTCACTACATACGGCTTTTCCCATTGCTTCGTCGAGATACTTACTACAGACGGCTTTTCCCATTGCTTCGTCGAGATACTTACTGCAGACGGCTTTTCCCATTGCTTCGTCGAGTGGCCATCTTTGATTGTTTAGTTCTTAGCGGGAATTTCCTATAACGTTCATGTGTTCACGACGTCCCACCGACT
>NZ_JBHSMH010000115.1:4883-9346 GCF_042655365.1 Cohnella suwonensis
AAAGTCGCCGGCTGCGCGATTGCGCAGTTAGTCGGTGCGGATGTGTCCGGCTGACTCTGCTTCACTGCTGCTGAATTACTTCTATGAATCCTCTTCTAACTCCTGCCGGACCAAGGCGGCTCGTCCGCCGAAGCGTGAACATGGTGTTATAGGATGTTCCCGCCTTCTTCGATTTCTCTCCCATAAAATTCTTCCTACATCGCCGATATACTTACTACAGATGGCTTCCCCATTGCTTCGTCGAGATACTTACTACAGACGGCTTTTCCCATTGCTTCGTCGAGATACTCACTACAGACGGCTTTTCCCATTGCTTCGTCGAGATACTCACTACATACGGTTTTTCCCATTGCTTCGTCGAGATACTCACTACATACGGTTTTTCCCATTGCTTCGTCGAGATACTTGCTACAGACCGCTTTTCCCATTGCTTCGTCGAGTGGCCATCTTTGATTGTTTAGTTCTTAGCGGGAATTTCCTATAACGTAAATGTGTTCACGACGTCCTACCACCTTAAGCCCGAAGGGCGGCCGCGATGCGGTTAGGTGGTGCGGATGTGTCCGGCTGATTCCGCTTCCCTGCTACTGAATTTCTCCAGTCGAATCCGCTTCATTACTCCTGCCGGACCGAGGGGCGAATGCCCCGATGCGTGAACATGGTGTTATGTGATGTCTCTGCCTTCTTCGAAATACCTTCAAAATCATCTCTTATATTCTTCCTTCAATATCTTCATTATTATTAAAGATTCATGTTCTTCTTCCGTCTTAATAATATCTCTTACTATCCTTTCGACTCGAAACCCAGCACTTTCATATATATGCTTGGCTCTATTATTATTTAATTTAACATCTAACCATATTCTATGTGCGTTTAAGTTGGTAAAGATATAATCTTGTATTAATTTAATTGATTCCTTACCATATCCTTTGCCCTTCTCGCTTATAGTGATCCTTGTCAATTCGATACATTTATTTTCATTTAATAGTCCTGAAATAATAATATATCCAACTTTATGTTTGTTTTTATCTTCTATTATGACATGTAAGTTATCTTCATTTTTTATGGTTTCTATATGCTTATCCCTTGTCCAAGAAAAAATAAAAGGCTTGTTATCCGGGTGTTGTTCCGTTGAGATTACAAAATCCAAGTCTTCTATTATTGTTCTTCGGAATTGAATGTAATCTGTTCTTATTAATCTATCTGAGTTCAAATTAAATCACCTCATGCTCTTAGATTTAGGCACTTGCAGAGATTTCACATAACGTTCATGTGTTCACGACGTCCCACCGACTTAAGGCGACGAAGTCGCCGGGCGCGATGCGCTTAGTCGGTGCGGATGTGTCCGGCTGAAATACTTACAGTTGCTGAGCTACTCCAGTCGAATCCGCTTCCTACTTCTGCCGGACCGAGGCGGCTCGTCCGCCGAAGCGTGAACATGGTGTTATGTGAAGTCTTCGACTTCGAAGAATCGCTTACAAATATCTCTTAATAATCTCTTCATCCCAAATCTGAACTTCAATATATCTTTCTGGTCCATTATTTCCATTGATATTCCATTCTTGTGGTAATCCAAATTCTTGAATTATCTCGATGATTTCATCTTTATTATAAACCTGTTTCCTATATGGTTTACCATCAGGATAACGCATCGTAGGAAAAAGATCACCATAAGTAAAACTAATTGAGTCTTTGGAGAATTCATTCCAATCAATTGAAATTAATCCTGGATTGTTAAACCATGACTCAAGCCATCTACAAGATTCTAAAGTCATATAATGAGGAAAAGAATTTCGTGGTTTCCCGCCTTTACTAATGAATTGTTCTCTAGCTTGTCTTTCAAGATCTCTTCTGATCGTCAAATAATCATCATTTCGCTGACTTGCAAATGATCTGCCCTCAGCTCGAATTTGATTTGAAATTTGACTTGCTTGTTCAATTGAGAGTTTGGATAGGTTTCTAAATGGCCCTATATCTCTCTCAAAATAATGAAACAAATCATACTTCATGATAATTGTCCTTTCGCACTTAACAGTATTCGAAGATTTCACATAACGTTCATGTGTTCACGACGTCCCACCACCTTAAGCCCGAAGGGCGGCCGCGATGCGGTTAGGTGGTGCGGATGTGTCCGGCTGAATTAGCTTCCCTGCTACTGAATTACTCCAGTCGAATCCGCTTCCCTGCTTCTGCCGGACCGAGGCGGCTCGTCCGCTGAAGCGTGAACATAGTGTTATCGGATGCCTGTGTCTTCTTCGATTCCACTTAGAAAATTCATACTCAAATCAAGACATTCCTGATATTCTTTAATATTAAAACATTTATTAAACGGATTCATAAATCCATGATCTGCTTGTATAATAGCAAATTTAAGTTTCTCTTTTGGTTTCAGTTGTCTTTCTAATTCTATTACATCAAATGATTTTTCATTAATTGGAAAGAACAATAAGGTCAAACATTTCGGTTCTATTCCAATAGAATTTCTAATCCTTGATCCATAATAGCCGATTATGCCATCGACTTTAAATTCACTACAGCACCATGCTATTGTTGCACCAATACTAAATCCAATAATATATATCTTATTATATTGATTTCTATTTTCATTGATTATTTGGTTCACAATTTGTATAGATTTATTAAATCCAACTTCATTCATGAAAAATTGATAGGCTATATCTTCTTGATCATAGGCAAAAGAGTCCCTTTGTAAAAGGTTAGGGGAAATTACATCGAAGCCTGCTTCAACCATCAAACTTCTATACATATTGATATGATCATTAATTCCATATATTTCATGAAGAAGAATGACCAATGATTTTCTTGTTTTCTTGATCACTTGGAGCTTTACCTTCTTTCAATATGTTCTTACACAGGTTTCCGATAACGTAAATGTGTTCACGACGTCCCACCGACTTAAGGCGACGAAGTCGCCGGGCGCGATGCGCTTAGTCGGTGCGGATGTGTCCGGCTGATTCCACTTCTCTGCAACTGCCAATTGCTCCCCTGAATCCACATCTAACTCCTGCCGGACCGAGGGCCGAATGGCCCGAAGCGTGAACATGGTGTTATGAGATGTCGGCGACTTCCTGATTTACTTAAGAATCTCTCTGTTCTTTCAACATTTCATTTATGCTATGCAATTCAATCCTATCTTCATGTTTCCTTAAATCTATATACTCATGTTCAACTTCTATTTTTAATTCATTTCTTTCAAAGAATTTCAGGAGTCTAACAGCCTCTTTATTTATAAGTACTCTATAATCTTGCAATTTAATTTGATCTTGTTTAAGCATCTCTTTATATTCATCAGATGTTGTAATATACGTCATTGCAATATACCTGAGAAAAGAATACCCATCACAATATTCATCATAAAGTGTTTCTGCTATTTCTAAATAGTTGATTGGATTTTGAATCAAATTGGATAGATAAGATACTATTCTCTCTTGTTCAAAATATCCAATTGTAATTATCTCTTTTATTTGTTTTTCTGTCTCTTGATAAGCGTATTTGCCTTTGTAGTCCCTTGAAACAAATTCAATATATTCCGATTGCCCTAGAATTTCTTCAAGTTCATCATGATTGTATAGCCATTGTTCAAATTCAGATAATGAAACATTCTTCTTAATGAAATAGTACATGTATCTATACGCATCAACGTTATCCAGCATCAATGATTCACCAACTTATGTTTTAGTCTTTCGCCGATTTCTCATAACGTTCATGTGTTCACGACGTCCCACCACCTTAAGGCACCGTCAGGTGCCGGCCGCGATGCGGTTAGGTGGTGCGGATGTGTCCGGCTGAATTACTTACAGTTGCTGAGTTGCTCCAGTCGAATCCTCATCCCTACTCCTGCCGGACCGAGGGGGCTTGTCCCCCGAAGCGTGAACATGGTGTTATCCGATGCCTCCGACTTCCTGAAATACAATAACTGCCCTTAATACGTCTTTCAATTTGGTCTTAAATGGCCCTTAATTAAGCCTTAAATCATTGCTTTTGTAATTATTCTGATTTCAAAGTGGTTGCTAATCACAGCTTTGAAAAGGATCATTCTTTCGTTCTTATTAAGGCTTTTACGATTATTCCGATTTCAAAGTGGCTGCTAATCACAGCTTTGAAAAGGATCATTCTTTCGTTCTTATTAAGGCTTTTACGATTACTCCGATTTCAAAGTGGCTGCTAATCACAGCTTTGAAAAGGATCATTCTTTCGTTCTTATTAAGACTTTTACGATTATTCCGATTTCAAAGTGGCTGCTAATCACAGCTTTGAAGAGGATGTTCGTGAGTTGTAACCGTAATCTTATGGCTCTAATTCGAATACTCTTTCCCAACTGGCACTGGATCTCGGAGGTTTCGGATAACGTTCATGTGTTCACGACGTCCCACCACCTTAAGCCCGAAGGGCGGCCGCGATGCGGTTAGGTGGTGCGGATGTGTCCGGCTGAATTTGCTTCCTTG
>NZ_JBHSMH010000116.1:0-997 GCF_042655365.1 Cohnella suwonensis
GATACAACAGCGCCAACGTTAAGCTTAACCAGTGCAAGTGCAACGACCGAAACGACGACAACCTTAAACTTCACATCGGATGAAGCAGGAACCTACTACTACGTTGTCTATGCAGCGGCAGACGCAGCACCGAATGCGGCAGCGATTGAAGCACAAGGAACAGCCGTAGCCAAAGGAACAGCGGCAGCAGGCGCAACAGCGAACACGGCTAGCGTATCAGGCTTGACCGCATCCACAGCGTACAAGGCCTATGCCATCGTCAAGGACGCGGCTGGCAATGCTTCGAGCGTAGCGACAATCCCGTTCACAACGATAGCAACGCCGGATACAACAGCGCCAACGTTAAGCTTAACCAGTGCAAGTGCAACGACCGAAACGACGACAACCTTAAATTTCACATCGAATGAAGCAGGAACCTACTACTACGTAGTCTATGCAGCGGCAGACACAGCGCCGAATGCGGCAGCGATTGAAGCACAAGGAACAGCCGTAGCCAAAGGAACAGCGGCAGCAGGCGCAACAGCGAACACGGCTAGCGTAACCGGCTTGACCGCATCCACAGCGTACAAGGCCTATGCCATCGTCAAGGATGCGGCAGGCAATGTTTCGAGCGTAGCGGCAATTCCGTTCACAACGATAGCAACGCCAGATACAACCGCGCCAACGTTAAGCTTAACCAGTGCAAGTGCAACGACCGAAACGACGACAACCTTAAACTTCACATCGGATGAAGCAGGAACCTACTACTATGTAGTCTATGCAGCGGCAGACGCAGCACCGGATGCGGCAACGATTGCAGCACAAGGAACAGCCGCAGCCAAAGGAACAGCGGGAGCAAGCGCAGCAGCGAACACGGCTAGCGTATCTGGCTTAACCGCATCCACAGCGTACAAGGCCTATGCCATCGTCAAGGATGCGGCTGGCAATGCTTCGAGCGTAGCGACGATCTTGTTCACCACGACAGCAACGTCGGATACAACAGCACCAACGTTAAGCT
>NZ_JBHSMH010000117.1:0-41243 GCF_042655365.1 Cohnella suwonensis
CCCGCCTACTCGACCATTTCGCGGGAAAGATGTAGGGGAAGTTAAGCTGCTCCAATTCTCCTCCTGAAAGGACAGGAGGCAAAGCCTCCGGTTTTTCTTAGAGTGTCAGAAAGTATAAGTTTTCGATTTCCTTTGTACTCATCTGATACCTACGCAAAGCTGCTTCAGCGTCTAAGTACGACGAAGGCGTGTTTGCTTGTTTGGTGAAGTGCGGAAAGTCGTACAAAGTGGCGTTCGAGGTTGTCCGTCGTAGAAGTTTTGTTCGAAATATCGTACAAAGTGGCTTGCGAGGCAGTCCGTCGCAAAGTTTTGTACGAAATATCGTACAAAGCGGTGAGCGAGGTAGTCCGTAGCAAAGGTTTTGTACGAAATATCGAACAAAGTGGTGAGCGAGGCACCCCGTCGCAGAAGTTTTGTACGAAATATCGCACATAGCGGTTTATGCAATCGTTCGATTCAATACGTCCAAGGACGTCGGAGACGTTTTTGCTTGTCCTCGCGGGAAGTAAAGTGTGATAAAGTATCGGAAGAAACGCAAACATCGCCAAGGGCGGGAAGGTGAGAAGAATGAATATCGCGATAAACGAACGGGGTGCCTCGAAGGTTGCCGTCGTGGAATGCGGCGAAGTATTAATCTCGAGCGTCCAGGACGCGCTCGACTTCATGGCTACGGTCAGGTACGAGGCGGATTGTCATAAGATCGTCATCGGCAAGGAGGCGATCGCGGAGCCGTTCTTCGATCTGAGCACGCGACTTGCCGGCGAGATTTTGCAGAAGTTCGTGAATTACGGCGTCCAGATCGCTATCGTCGGAGACTTCGGCGGATATTCGAGCAAAAGCCTGAAAGACTTTATTTACGAAAGCAACCATGGCAAGAACGCCTTTTTCCTGCCGGACGTCTCGTCGGCTCTCGATGCGCTTCACTCGGTCGGGTAGTCGGTCGAACGAATGCGATTGGAACCCCATCCCGGCGATGGGGTTCTTTGCGGTTGACGCGCTAAATGCCGAGTACCGCGCTTTTGTATTCGTCGACGATTTTCTTTTCCGCGTCCGAATGGAGAGCGGAAAGCTCGGCCAGAAATATTTCACTGCTTGCGATTGGTGTTTGGGATCAATGTCTAAGCTTAAAAAAAATGAGCGGGTGGAATGATAAGGAATGAAAGGGTGAAGGAAGATGCATGAAACGCTTCTATCAGAACTGAGGCAGTTTGTAACCGAGCTCGAGCAAAAAGAGGCTGCAGCCACATATATCGTCCCCAGTGAAGTCATGAAGGCCGTGAAAAAAGCCAAATCGTTGGAAAAGCTGCTGCACGAAATTTTTATGCAAGTTAGCGGTCACGGCGGGATTCACCTCAGTCCCATTATCCGCAGAGAGTTCGGCATGAACGAGGAGTTAATGGATCACTTCAAGCAGTGGGCGCCTTACATCAAGGAGCAGTTTGAGGATGAACTCCACGAAGCGATAGACCGAGCGGAAATCCGTGCGGGAAACCAGGGGGTGTTTTTTGAAGGTACGCCGAGTAAGAAGGAAGCGGGAGAAGCTCTCCAATTACTGAAGGATATCGCACATGCCGCGGTGAGATGTCAGTTTCATGCCAGGCTCGTAGAACCGGAGTTATATGTTGAAATCTTGGATAAACTCTTGCGGTTTTATGCCATGCCGAATACATACCCTGAGGGGAATACAGTTAGTTACCGAAACCTCATCTCGGCCGACCGGCTTTATGCGATGTCAGGGAGTGACGATGCGGTCGCGGATGCCTTGAAGGCTTTTGCCAAGGAGTGGTACCAGCAGTCGCCGCATACATTCCTGGAGAGCAAGGAAGGTTTTTTTTCCTATGAATATGTCCGCAACTTCTTGTACGCATTAACGGAGGAACAGCTGGAGCGGCTGCGCAGCGATTATATCCGGTACATCGAAGAAGAATTCAAGCTGGTAAGGGCCAAGCCGGAATTAAATCGCGCGAATCATTTGAAAATCATGCTGGAAACGGTAATAAGCTGGATGCCGCACTGATAAGGATGTGAAAGCGGGGCAATTTAACTTTTATCGATCAAGACGGCTGCATACAATTGGATAGCAACGCAATTGGATGGAGGAGATCCTATTGGACAGTATGTTTCGATTAGAGAGCAACCGACTAATCCGGCGATACGATGCGGAACAACTATGGGTGGAGCCCTGGGGTGTTAATAGTCTGCGTGTTCGTGCTACGCAGATGGAAGCTGTACGTATGGATGACTGGGCGTTGCTGCCGCAGGAAGCAAGCGATGTTCAGATTTCGATAGTCGGGCAGACCGCATCCATTCAGAACGGGAACATTCGGGCCGCGATTTCAGCCGATGGAAAGATTACTTTCTATAACCGAAAAGGCGAGATTCTGCTGCAGGAATATGTACGCAATAGGGAGGAGACTCAGGAGTTCAAAAGCGCTCTCAACATCAAAGCCCGTAACTTCATTCCTATTTTAGGCGGCGATTATAAATTGATTATGAGTTTCGAATCCGATCCGGAGGAGAAAATATTCGGTATGGGGCAATATCAACAGCCGTATTTGAATATGAAAAATTGCACGCTCGAGCTAGCGCAGCGGAATTCGCAAGTCACCGTGCCTTTTGCCTTATCTAGTTTGGGGTACGGTTTTCTCTGGAACAATCCGGCTATCGGACAAGTGACTTTTGGGAAAAATGTGACAGAGTGGGCAATAGGTTTTACGAAGCAGTTGGACTACTGGATTACTGCAGGGGATACGCCGGCACAGATCGAAGAAGCTTATGCTCGGACGACCGGTACGGTGCCGATGATGCCGGACTATGGGATGGGTTTCTGGCAAAGCAAGATGCGTTACCAAACACAGGAGGAGCTGCTTGCGATTGCTAGGGAATACCGGCGGAGAGGGCTTCCGATTTCCGTAATCGTTGCCGATTTTTTTCATTGGACCAAGATGGGGGAATGGAAGTTCGATCCGAAATATTGGCCGGATCCTGCTGCTATGGTCAGCGAACTTAAATCGATGGGGATCGAGCTCATGGTTTCCATCTGGCCTACAGTAGACAAGACAAGCGAGCATTACCCGGAAATGCTGCAAAAGGGGTTTCTTGTCCGAACCGAGCGGGGGATTCGGATAACGATGGATTTTGTCGCCGATACCGTTTTTTACGATACAACCAATGCCGAAGCACGGGGTTTTGTCTGGAAGAAAGTCAAAAAGAACTACTATGACTATGGAATCAGAGTTTTCTGGCTGGATGAAGCCGAACCGGAATATTCCGTATACGACTTTGACAACTATCGGTATTACGTGGGACCGGATGTGCAGATCGGGAACATTTACCCTTTAATGTACGCAAAAGGTTTCTTTGACGGCATGACCGAAGCCGGACAGAAAAATATCATCAATCTGATTCGTTGCGCTTGGGCAGGCAGTCAACGCTATGGCGCTCTTGTCTGGTCCGGAGATATCGATTCAAGCTTCAGGTCGCTGCGGAATCAAGTTAGGGCGGGACTCAACATGGGTCTGGCAGGCATTCCTTGGTGGACGACCGATATCGGCGGATTTCATGGAGGCAATCCGAACGATCCCGCTTTTCGCGAGCTCATTATCCGTTGGTTTCAATATGGGGCTTTTTGTCCTGTTTTCCGTATTCACGGCGCTCGCGAACCGCATTCCCCGCCAATAGGAGTCAGCGGCGGCGGCTTGATGGAAAGCGGGGCCGCGAATGAAGTATGGAGCTATGGCGAAGGAGCTTACGAGATTTTCAAGAAGTATATGTTCATTCGTGAGCGGCTTCGTCCATACATCACGGAGTTGATGAAGGCCGCTCATGAGAAGGGAACTCCTCCGATGCGCCCGCTGTTCTATGATTTTCCGAAGGACGGCGAGGCTTGGAACATTGAAGATGAATTCATGTTCGGTCCTGATTTGCTCGTTGCCCCTGTACTGTATAGTGGAGCAAGAACAAGAAAGGTATATTTGCCTAAAGGTCCTACTTGGAAAGAGGTGAGTACGGGGCAAATCCATGAAGGCGGCAGTTGGATAAAGAGCGATGTGCCAATCGAAGTTATCCCTTTGTTTTTGAGAGACGAGGCGGAGTTACCTATTTGATAATAAGTAATAAACCTTAATCAAGGGTCGGCGGCGGCTGATCGGAGAACCGGCTTCTGAGCTCGTAAACGGCTTCCATCAGCTCTTTGCCGATGTACGATTCGACCTCTTGATAGACGGGCTCAAGAGCCTGCTGCCATTCACTCCGCTCTTCAAGGGAAAGAGCGTGAATGTCCATCTGGCCTTTCTTCTTTAACTCATCCCATTGCTTGCGATTGGTGGCGACGGCATTCCGGTTCGCCCAAGCCGTCGTCCCTTGCATGGCCTCTGCAATCGCCTTCCTCTGACTTTGCGGCAGCTTTTCCCAAAATGATTTATTCATCAACACGCCATACCCTAAGTAAGCATGATTGCTTAAGGTGAGATATTTTTGAACCTGATACAGCTTTTTGGAGTATAGGTTTGAGATCGTATTCTCGCCTGAATCAACCTTGCCGGTTTCCATGCTGCGATAGACCTGATTAAAGGGGATACTTATCGTTGCGGCCTGCAATTGATTAAATTGAGCCTGTTTGACTTTGCTGGGAAGAATCCGAAAACGCAAATCGCGAAAGTCTTCCGGATGAACGAGCAATCCGCGGTTCGAGGTCATCTGCTGAAAGCCGTTTCCCCAAAAGCCTAATCCGATCATTCCTTCCGGTTCCAATTTGCGCAACAAAATGTCCCCGATATTACTCTGAAACGACTCCAATACCGCCTCTTCGTTCTGGAAAGCAAACGGAAGATCCATGACCATCCATTCGGGAACCACTTCGGATATATTGGAGAAGCTTGGAGCTATCATCTGTACCCTGCCGCGCTGCAGTGCCTCGACTTCATTCGTTTCATTATAAAGGCTTGCATTAGGGAATAATTCCACCTTGACGCCGTCGTTCGTTTTTTCTTCGACTAATCGGGCGAACTCTTGAGCAGCTAAGCCTTTAGGGGTATTTTCCGCAACGACATAGCTGAATTTAATCACGGTTTGCCGGCCGAGTCCGATTTGTTCATCGTCATAAGCGCTTGGAGCGTTACTGAATCGAGAGAAGAATCCAATACCGATCGCGGTAACGAGCCCGATCAAGACGAACGATCCGATTCCCCAAAACGTTCTCATGTCTAACCTCCTCCAGAAGCTCCGTTGTTTAATTTCAGCTTCATGTTAAATGATATGGAGTAAAAACAGCCCGTTGTTGCCTGACAGAAAGCGTGGGTACGAGCATGAAGATCAAAGAGCTTCGCATGAATTGGAAAATTACGATCCTGTCGTTCGGTATCGTGCTCTTCGCGATCTGTATCGGCGGAATTATTCTGATCGGGCGAATTATTCGCTTACAGGACGAGGAACTCGGCCAAAGACTGCTCATGACGTCGCGGACAGTCGCGCAGCTGCCCTCCGTCATCAACGGATTATCCGAACAAAGCTATCGCAAAGAAATCAATCCCATTGCGGATCGCATCCGAATTATCAACGAGGTTGATTATATCGTAGTCATGGATATGGACGGCATTCGATGGTCGCACCCGTCCAAAGATCGTATCGGACAGCCTTCGCAAGGGACGGACGAGCGATCCGCATTCGCCGAGAATACTTACATCTCTAAGGCGAACGGCGAACGGGGTACTGCGCTTAGAGCCTTCGTCCCCGTTATGAACGAGCAGCATGAGCAGGTAGGCGTAGTGCTTACCGGACAACTGGTGCCGGGGCTTGTCGATGTGATTCTCGATATGCGCGGGCAGATTTACGTAACGGTGCTGCTGTCCATGCTTTTTGGCGTGTTGGGCTCTTGGATGCTGTCGCGACATATTAAGGAGCAGATGTTTCGATTGGAACCGCAAGAAATCGCTCAGCTGCTCGTGGAACGAACGGCAACCTTTAATGCGATGCATGAAGGGGTTATTGCCATTGACAGCAAGGAAAACATAACCGTACTTAACGATAAGGCCAAACAAATGCTGCATCTCGAAGGAGAAGTTCTCGGGCGTTCGATCCGCGAAGTTCTGCCGGATACGAGATTGCCGGAAATTTTGCTGCAGAATTATGCTATTTATAATCAAGAACTTCATATCGGCCCTGCTCTCATTCTAAGCAATAGAGTACCCATTAAGGTTGGCAATCAGACGGTCGGCGCAGTCGCTATATTCCAAGATCGTTCGGAGGTTACGAAAATCGCCGAAGAGCTGACCGGGGTCAAAGCTTTTGTCGATGCGCTGCGCGTGCAAAATCACGAATACATGAACAAGCTCCATACGATCGGAGGACTTATTCAGCTAGATCATAAGCAGAAGGCGTTGGACTATTTATTTCAGACGATGGATTCTCAATCGGAGTTAAGCGGCTTTCTTTCCAGCAGGATTGAAAATGAAAACGTGGCAGGACTTCTGATCGGCAAAATCAGCCGCGGCAAAGAGCTTGGCATCGAGGTTCGATTGGATCGTAACAGCAGGCTGAAAGAGTTTCCGACATTTTTGGATCAACATGATGTTGTTGTGATTCTAGGGAACTTAATCGAAAACGCGTTCGACGCATTAAAGCAAAAGCCGGGGAGCAAAGAGATTTTTATCAGCATGGAACAAGATGACGAGGTGCTTTCGATCTTGGTCGAGGATAATGGGAACGGCATGGACGAGGAGACGAAACAGCGTATTTATGAACGGGGCTTCTCGACAAAAGGCGGCGAGAGCAGAGGAATCGGGTTGTATTTGATCCGGAATATCGTAAACAAAAGCGGAGCCCGCATGGAAGTGCAATCAGCGGTCGGACAAGGTACAAGCTTTATGCTTACCTTTCCGATGATGAGCGAAGGGGGAAGAGAATCATGATCAGAGTCGTACTCATTGAAGACGATCCGATGGTGCTGGAGGTCAACAAGCAATTCGTGGAGCGGGTTCCCGGATTTGAAATCGTGGGAACGGCATCGGGCGGGATCGAGGGAATCGCCAAAGTTCGCGCGCTGAAGCCGGATTTAGTCATTCTGGATATCTATATGCCCGGGCTGAACGGATTGGAAACTTTACAGCAAATTCGCGGCGAGCAGCTTGAAGTAGATGCCATTGCGATTACGGCAGCTAATGATATTCCCACGATCCAACGAATGCTTCATCATGGCGCAATCGACTATATCATGAAGCCGTTTCAGTTCGATCGAGTGCGGCAGGCATTGGAAAATTATCGGTTGGTAAGAAGCAGGCTGAATAAGGATACGACTCTGTCGCAAGCGGAATTGGACCAGCTGTGGCATGATAAGCGATCAACGGCGACGACTCAACCTCCGCAACAATCGAATAATGAGATGCCCAAAGGATTACAGGAGCACACGATGAAACAAGTGATGTTGTTCCTGGTTCATCAACGGAAGCCCTTATCCGCCGAAGAAGTGGCAGAAGGCGTAGGCTTGGCGAGGGTAACCGCACGCAGGTATTTGGAGCATCTGGAAAAGAAAATGCAGGTTAAAATGATGATCGAGTACGGTGGAGTCGGACGTCCGGTGAATCGATACTTATGGGTTTCGGAAGGAATAAAGTGAATACCAAAAAGACCATAAGTACCAATATGGTCAAATGATTCACGCCCATTCATGAAAGCGGTATCATGAACTCACTTCTTACAATAACTTTGAGGTGAACTGAATGTCCATTCCTTCCGGGGCCAATACCAGCATTATTTTGCGTCTTGAATTAGATAAAGAAGCTGCCTCGTTCGGCAGAATCGCAACCGCGATCAGCGATACCGGCGGAGATATTATCGCCATTGACGTCGTCAGAACGGAGAAAACGACAACCGTTCGTGATATCACGGTTAATGTCCGCGATAATAAGCACTCCGAGCTTATCTCCGCTACGATTAGCAAATTATCCGGCGTTACGGTTATTCATGTTTCCGATCAAACCTTTCTCCTGCATTTGGGCGGGAAGATAGAAATGAGCCCTAAGTATCCGATCAAAAACCGGGACGATCTTTCCCGGGTGTATACGCCCGGCGTAGCAAGAGTGTGCATGGCCATTCATGACAAACCGTCGCTGGCGCATACGCTGACGATCAAGCGCAATACGGTAGCTGTCGTATCGGATGGATCCGCCGTGTTAGGTCTCGGCAATATCGGACCGGAAGCGGCCATGCCCGTGATGGAAGGAAAGGCGATGCTGTTCAAGCAGCTAGCCGGAGTGGATGCTTATCCCATCTGTCTGGACACGCAGGATACGGACGAGATCGTACGTATTGTGAAAGCGCTCTCTCCGACATTCGGCGGAATTAACCTGGAGGATATTTCGGCGCCTAGATGCTTCGAGATTGAAGAGCGGCTCATTAAGGAGTTGGATATCCCCGTATTTCACGACGACCAGCATGGGACGGCAGTTGTGCTGTTGGCGGGATTATACAATGCGGTGAAGATCGTCAACAAAAAGCTGGAGGACTGCAAAGTGGTGCTTTGCGGCGTGGGCGCGGCTGGGACGGCGTGTACCAAAATGCTGATGGCGGCAGGCGTGACGAACATCATCGGCGTTGACAAGGCAGGAGCGATAACGCGCGCCGGCAAGTACGATAACCCGTTCTGGCAGTGGTATGCGGATCATACGAATCCGGAGCAGATCGGCGGTTCGTTATCCGATGTGATTAAGGGCGCGGATATCTTTATCGGCGTATCGGGTCCCGGCGTTCTGAAGAAGGAAGACGTTGCCCAAATGGCTAAGGACGCGATCGTCTTCGCGATGGCCAATCCCGTGCCGGAAATTCTTCCGGAGGACGCGGAGCCCTATGTACGAGTAATGGCGACCGGGCGCTCGGATTATCCGAATCAGATCAACAACGTGCTTTGCTTTCCCGGCTTGTTCCGAGGCTTGCTCGATTGCAGGGCATCGCGGGTCACGGAAAAGATGAAGCTGGCAGCTGCCAAAGCGATCGCATCAGTGGTCTCGGAGGATGAATTGAATGAATTTTACATTATTCCGAGCGTATTTAACCCATCCGTAGCCGAACGGGTTCAAGAGGCCGTCATTAGCGCGGCATACGAAGACGGAGTTGCCAGAAGACGCAGGGAAAAAGTGCAATCCTAATCATGAAAAGAGGCGGAAACGCATGAAATTTATGAAAAACTTGACGATTCAGGTGCTAGTTGCGATTTTACTGGGGATTCTTGTAGGTTCATTATTCCCGCACATGGCGGATAATCTGAAGCTGCTTTCCGACATGTTCGTAAAAATGATTAAGATGGTCATTGCACCTATCGTGTTCTTTACGATCGTGATCGGATTTGCCAATATGGGCGATATGAAGAAAATCGGCCGTATCGGCGGAAAAGCGCTGCTTTACTTCGAGTTAGTCACAACGTTTGCAATGGCTATCGGGATCGTCGTTATGTACATCGTTCAACCGGGCACGGGCATGAATACAAGCGGGGCTAAAGCGGCCGATGTGTCCAAATATACGGAGCAAGCCGCCGAAACCAGCCACGGCTTCATGGATTTCCTGATGGGTGTTGTCCCCGATAATGTAATGGGTGCGTTCGCCAAAGGCGAAATGCTTCCGATATTGTTTTTCTCCGTATTGTTCGGCCTCGCGATCGCGGGACTTGGCGATAAGGCAAAGCCGGTAACGAGCTTGTTCGAGAAATTGAACGAGATCTTCTTCCGCCTCGTTGCGATTATTATGAAATTCTCGCCGGTTGCCGCCTTTGGCGCCATGTCCTATACGATCGGCAAGTTCGGTATCCATTCCTTGTTTTCTCTCGGGAAAATGATGGGCTCGGTATACATCACGATGGCGCTATTCATCTTCGTTGTTTTGGGCGCTATTTGCAAAATGTACGGATTCAGCCTTCTTAAGCTGCTACGTTTCATTAGAGAAGAGCTTCTTCTCGTGTTAGGAACATCGTCCTCCGAATCCGCGCTTCCGCGGGTGATGGAGAAGCTGGAGAAATTCGGCGCGTCGAAGCCGGTGGTCGGACTAGTCGTGCCGACCGGTTATTCGTTCAACCTGGACGGAACATCGATCTATTTATCCATGGCGGCATTATTTATCGCTCAAGCTTATGGCGTTCACTTGGATTGGATTCAGGTACTGACTTTGCTCGGCGTATTGATGCTAACCTCGAAGGGAGCGGCAGGCGTGACCGGATCGGGTTTCGTAACGTTAGCCGCGACGCTGGCCGCCATACCGAATAATGTCATACCGATTGAAGGAATGGCTCTCCTGTTAGGCGTCGATCGCTTTATGTCGGAGGCAAGAGCGATCACGAACATCATCGGCAATAGCGTGGCAACCATTGTCATCGCGAAAAGCGAAAACCAATTCAATCCCGATGTTCAGAAAGAAACATCGAAAACACCGGATACCCTCGTTGACTCTGCCGTGTTAACCGGAAAATCCGCTTAACAAGGCTGAAAATAAAAACCGATCCCGGCGAACCGGAGATCGGTTTTTGGCTGTTAATCGTGTCTGGCAACCGTGAGAGCCGACAGGCGTTCTTGCGCGTCCCCTTCGACGATGCCGCCATGGTAGCAGACGACGCGCCGGATATCGAGCCCGTCGAGGTTGGCAAGAGAGGCTAGTGCCGTTGCCATGTCCAGCGTCGTATGCGGGTCTGGCCCGTTCAATATGCCGTTGTCGGCCGTTAGGGCGTCTCCGGCGATAAGCGTCTTGGACGGTTCGTGGTAGTAGCTGATATGCCCGGGCGTGTGCCCCGGCGTGTCGATGACGACGACGCCCCCGCACAGGGGAAGCCGCTCGCCTCCTTCGACGACGCGTTGGACTTTCGCTTTGGGCGGGTTCAGCATGAGCCTCTTCAGGCCTTGCTTAAAGGCTTCCGGAACGCTTTCGGGCATCCGGTCGACGCTCGCGATCGCTTCGTCGGTAAAACGGATGATCCGACGGTCGCCTTCGATGTAAGGCTTCTCCACGGCGTGGGCGTAAACTTCGATCTGCGCAGGCGAGCTTTCGACGAGCGCTTGGAGATTGCCGATATGATCGATATCTTGATGGGTCATAAGAATTCGGTTGAGGCGGTCCGGGTCGACGCCATGGCCGCGCATGTCGTCGCGAAGCCTTTCGAACTGGCCGGGGAAACCGGTATCGACGAGTACGACGTCGTTCTCGTCCCAGATCATCGTGAGATGGACGGTATCCGTTCGACCCATAACGGGGGCGGATAAAGGCACTACGGCAATTGAGGGATTCGTAGGCAAAGCGTTCACGCTCCTTTGTCATTGTAGAGGACCGGCCGGGTTCTACGACAATGAGTATAGAGAAGTGAAACGAGAAAGTAAATTGTAAAAATAAATATTATAACATAAAAATATTTTTTTGTCAATATATATTTTGTAGAAACAAACCGGAAAAACGGGCATCCGAAATCGCTCTCGGCACGAATGGATAGCATCGATTAGGGTTAAGTACATAAGATTTAAAAGTTAATACGGAGGGAGGAAGAATGCGGCATGAGGGAGCATCACAAAGTTGCTATGACTCCGCCCATGGGCTGGAATAGCTGGGATAGCTACGGAGCAAGCGTTACAGAGGCGGAAGTGCGCGGAAACGCGAAGTATATGTCCGTCTATATGAAGCCTTACGGTTGGGAATATGTCGTCGTGGATATCCAGTGGTACGAGCCGGGAGCCCATTCGCACGAATACCGTCCATATGTGCCGCTGGAGATGGATGAATACTCCAGGTTGGTTCCTGCCGTCAACCGGTTTCCTTCTGCCGCAGGGGGAGCAGGCTTTAAGAATTTATCGGATTATGTACATAGTCTCGGCTTGAAGTTCGGCATTCATATCATGCGGGGCATTCCCAGGCAAGCCGTCCATGCCAACGCCGCGATAAAAGGCACGGATGCCAGAGCGCGGGATATCGCCCATATCAATTCCATCTGCCCGTGGAATACGGATATGTATGGCGTGGATGCCTCTAAGGAAGGCGCGCAGGCGTATTACAACTCCTTATTCGAGTTGTATGCTGCGTGGGGCGTAGATTTCGTCAAAGTGGACGATATTGCGTTTTCCCGCCTTTACGGTATTCATAAGGACGAAATCCGAATGATCCGCAAAGCGATTGATAGTTGCGGAAGACCCATCGTTCTCAGCCTTTCCCCTGGCCCCGCGCCTTTGGACGAAGCGGAGTTCTTAGTGGAAAATGCGAATATGTGGCGATTGACGGACGACTTTTGGGATCGTTGGAAGCTCCTTTACGAAATGTTCGAAAGGTGCGAGAAGTGGTTTCCTTATGCGGGACCCGGACATTGGCCGGATTGCGACATGCTCCCTCTGGGCCATATCGGGATCCGCTCCCTCGACGGCGACCGCTGGACAAGATTTACCAGAGACGAGCAAATCACCATGATGACGCTTTGGACGATATTCCGATCGCCTCTTATGATGGGGGGAGAGCTGCGCGATAACGATAGGTGGACCTTGGATTTGCTTACCAACGAAGAGGTGTTGCAGGTCCATAGAAATAGCCGCAATAACAGGCCGCTATACCGTGATAGCCGGTGGACCGGTTGGATCGCCGACGATATAGAGGGCAACATTTATTTAGCGTATTTTAACCTTAGCCAGGCGTTATTGACCTTTCCGATTAACTTGGAATGGCTCGGGTGCTCCGACCATTTAAAAGTAAGAGATTTGTGGCGGCACGAAGAATTGGGGAGCCTACATGATAAAGTTATGATTATCATTCCTCCGCACGGCGCGGCATTATTGAAAATTTATGAGCCGCAATCGAATTAGTCGAAAATCCCGGATCGCGGCCTAGCCATCCGCCCCGACTCACCCGAACCGCTGCGTTTTATACCAACGCGATTTGCGGCCCGTCAAGGTTTTAAGGCTTTCTTCCATGTGCCTTTCTGTCGGCCTCGACTGTAGCATTCATATTAAACCATATTAACGCGGTATCGTGTTAAATCACGAAGGCAAAAGAAAAGCTGTCGAGGCTATCTCGACAGCCTGAAGCCAAACAACCTGCAAATAGGCAGGTTGTTTGGCTCGTTTATTCATTGTTCGTGGACAACCTGCAAATATGCAGGTTGTTTTCTGCTTTTCGCGAGAAACGCTCTATTTCGACTTAACAAACTGTATTTTTGCAGGTTGTTGAGTCGTTTTTGTGAAATTGCCCCGAACAAACTGCACTTTTGCAGGTTGTCGGGAGGAGGTGTTCAGCGGGCGGCAGCGAATTCCAGGGAATGCGTAACATGGCCAATGGAACGAGGCCGCGGGATTTCATCCCTGGAATGTCGAATTTTGTTGCCGCAACAAGAAGATTATGGTTCAATCAGGGTACATTCCGAAAGACAAATACCGATACGGACGGGGACAGCTTTCATGGAAAGTATGCATGGCTCTTACGATACGATGCTGGTCGTGTTTTCTTATATCGTCGCCGTCGCGGCCTCCTATGCCGTGCTCGATATGGCGGGGATGGTTAGCTCCTCAACGGGGCGCAACCGTTGGTTATGGCTGCTGTTCGGCGGCGTATCGATGGGTATGGGCATCTGGTCGATGCATTTCGTCGGTATGCTGGCGTTCTCGTTGCCGGTGAAGATCGCCTACGATCTCGTCTTCGTGCTGCTGTCCGTACTGGCGGCGATTATCGCGTCGTTCATCGCCCTTTACGTCGTCAGCCGGAGGACGATGACGATCGGCAGGCTGCTGCGAGGCGGACTGCTGTTCGCGGCGGGCATATCCGCCATGCACTACACGGGCATGTACGCGATGCAAATCGACATTACCTATGATCTTTTCTTGTTCTCTTTGTCAATACTGATTGCGCTTGTGGCATCGATCGCCGCGTTATGGCTGTCGTTCTACTTCGGTAAAGGCGGGAAACGCGGCATCGGCTGGAAAAAGTTCGGAAGCGGCTTGATCATGGGGGCCGCGATCGTCGGCATGCACTACACCGGCATGATGGCGAGCCATTTCCATTACGGCGCCAAAACCGCAATGTCTTCTGGCATCGTGCTGGACCAGAAATGGCTCGCCTACTTCATCGCCGGCGGCACGTTGTTCACGCTCGGCTTGTCCGTGCTCGGGGCTTACATCTCCAAGAGATTTACGTTCAAGGACTTGGAGCTTCGGCAGAAGCAGGACGAAATCTTCGTCATGAATCAGGAGCTTCTTCAATTGAACGAGAATCTGGAGCGATTGGTAGAAGAACGGACGGCGCAGCTAGCCAGGGCGCACGACGAAGCGATCCATGCGAATATGATCAAGAGCCAATTCCTCGCCAATATGAGCCATGAGTTGAGAACCCCGCTGAACGCGATTATCGGCTATAGCGAGATGCTGATAGAGGACGCGGAAGACTTGAACGAGCCGACCTTCGCGAACGATCTGGGCAAGATCGCCAGCTCCGGACAGAACTTGTTGTCCATCATCAACGACATCCTCGATATTTCCAAGATCGAAGCGGGCAAGGTGGATGTCTATTTGGAACCGTGCAAGGTCGGCGACGTCGCGCAGGACGTGCTGACGATGGTCAAGCCGCTCGTCGCGGGCAACAACAACCGGCTCGTGACGAGCCTGGCGGAAGGCGAGATGAAGACTGACGTCACCAAGCTTCGGCAAATTCTCCTTAATCTGCTGAGCAACGCGAACAAGTTCTCTAAAGAAGGCACGATCTTGTTCGAGGCGAAGCCGGAATCGCGGGACGGCAAGCTCGGCTTTGCGTTCGTCGTGAAGGATACCGGGATCGGCATGTCTAAGGAGCAAGTCGGACGGCTGTTCCAGCCGTTCACGCAGGCGGATTCGTCGACGACGCGGAAGTATGGCGGCACGGGTCTCGGACTTGCGATCAGCCAGCGCTTCTGCGCTCTCCTAGGCGGCGATATTCGCATCGAGAGCGTCCTCGGGGAGGGCAGCACGTTCAAATGCTGGCTGCCCGTCGATCCGCAGGGGTTGCCGGAGGTGCCGGAACAGCCGGCATCGAGCCGTTCTCCCGAGGAGGAAAGCCTCGTCGGCGTGCTTCTTATCGACGACGAGCCGATCAACCAACAAATATTGAGCCGGTTTCTCGCTAAGGAAGGATGGACGCTTGCCTTTGCCGAAAGCGGCGTGGAAGGGCTGCGCTTGGCCAGGGAGCTTCGTCCGCAGGTGATCTGCCTGGACATTCTCATGCCGAGCATGGACGGCTGGAACGTGCTGTCGATGCTGAAGAGCGATCCCGAGCTTGCCGATATCCCGGTCATTATCCTGTCGATGACGAGCGATAAGCAACTGGGTTATTCGCTGGGCGCCTCCGAGTTTCTGATGAAGCCCGTCCGGCAGGACAGGCTTCTCGAGGCGCTCGTTAAATACGTCGACCGGCAAGCAGCGCGGCGCCAATCGGTACTGCTCATCGAAGAGACGCTTGAAGCCGAGGAAGGCAAGCCCGGAAGCGGGAAAGGCGGCGCCGTCGAAGAGGGGCAGCCGAAGCGGACCGATCTATCTCGGGAGCAGACGCGGAGGAAGACGACATGACGACGATTCTTCTGGTGGAAGATAACGAATTGAATCGGGATATGCTGGCGCGGAGGCTTACGAAGAAAGGCTACGCGATGCTCATCGCGGAGGACGGCTTGCGGGGAGTCGAGTTGGCCGCTTCCGAGCTGCCGGACGTCATTCTCATGGACCTCAGCCTCCCGGTCATGGACGGCTGGGAAGCGACGAAGGCGATCAGGCGGAACGAGGCGACCCGAAGCATTCCGGTCATCGCGCTGACGGCGCACGCGATGGCCGGGGACCGGGAGAAGGCGATCGGGGCGGGGTGCAACGATTTCGACACGAAGCCGATCGCCTTGGAGCGGCTGATCGGCAAGATCGAAGCGTCGTTAACGGCGCGATAACGGGCAACGGGAGCGATCATCATGGACACCATGGACGCCATGGAATTGACATTGGCGAGAATATTGATCGTCGACGACCAAGAGATCAATATCGGCTTGCTGGAGCGGATCTTGCGACGGTCCGGATTTTCCGACTTGCATAGCACGATGGATGCACTGAAGATCGGGCAATTGGTCGAGGAAGTCGGACCGGATATCGTGCTTCTCGACTTGCATATGCCGGAGATGGACGGCTTGCAAGCGCTTGAGGTCATTCGCGAACGCAAGGGAGGGAACCAGTTCCTGCCGGTGTTGATGCTGACCGCCGATATGACCGCGGAAGCGAGGCGACGCGGCCTGCAAGCCGGGGTGGACGACTTCTTGACGAAGCCCTACGACCGAACGGAAGTCGTCTTGCGGATCAATAACCTGCTGCGGACGAGATTTCTGCACTTGCAGCTTCAGCGTAACAACTCCCTGTTGGAAGAGAAAGTACAGGAGAGAACGCGGGAGCTCAGCCAAGCGCAGAGCGAGATGCTTCAGCTTCTAGGCCGCGCGGGCGAGTTCAGGGACGACATGACGGGCCAACATACGGTCCGGGTCGGCAGCCTGTCCGGTTTGATCGCTAAGCAATTCGGGTTATCCGACCACGAGGCGGATTTGATCCGGCGCGCCGCGCCGCTTCACGACATCGGCAAGATCGGCATTCCCGACGAGCTGCTGCTGAAGCCGGGCCGATACGAGCCCGAGGAGTTCGAACGGATGAAGGAGCATGCGCTTATCGGGGAAAGCATATTGGCCGGGAGCACTTTCGAGGTGTTGAAGCTGGCCGGGACGATCGCGAGGTCCCATCACGAGAGATGGGACGGCAACGGCTATCCCCAAGGCCTGCGCGGAGAGGAGATTCCCGTCGCAGCGCGCATCGTGGCGCTCGCCGATTTCTACGACGCGCTCACTCACGAACGTCCGTACAAGCGGGCGTGGACGCATGAGGAAGCGCTGGAAGAGATCATGCGGCAGCGAGGCCTGCATTTCGACCCGCGCGTCGTCGACGCCTGGCTGGCGCTCGCGGAACGGGAAGAGGATCAACGGCTTCGGGAAGCTCGATGACCGGACTGGGCTTGGCCAAGACCTATACGATCTGCGGAACGGGAAGTCGAAAATGCCATACGACCTTCAGCGGTTGGCGCCGAGCGTCGCCTACAGGATCATGAAGGGGTAACGCGAGAGACGGGGTGCCCGGATGGAAGGGACGAAACGGTTCGAGAGGGAAATCGGGGAGGCGTTCCGGGAGGCCGAGGATGAGGCTTCCCGTTTTCCCGCGCCCTTGAACGAAATCGGCGCGAAGATGATCGGCAAGCTGAATCCTCTCCGAGAGGGGCAGGGCTCCAATCTGATTACCTTCTTGCTTCCTTACTGGCTGCGAGAATATACGGGGTTCCCGGCGGAGGCGTGCCGTGACTTGGCCGTCGGCAACGTCTTCGCGATGCTGCACTTCTTCTTGCTGGACGACGCGATGGACGCGGCGGGCGGCGCGGCGGAGGGAAAAGACGTTCGCCGGTCGCTCGTTCTCGGACAGCTCTGCCATACCGCGTTCCAGGGCAGGTACGACCGGCACGCACCTAAGGGCTTGCCTTGGGGCGCTTCCTATGGCGAGTACTTGAACCAATGGGCCGCCGCCGTCGCCGAAGAGGGGGAGAGGGCTGCCGATCCGCGGGACCCGGAACGGCTCGCGCGCAAGTCCGCTCCGGTCAAGCTATGCGCCGCGGTCATGCTGCGGCTGTCCGGGCGAGAGGAGAGATTGCCGAAGCTGGAAGAAGCGATCGACTTGGCGCTCGCGACGCTTCAGCTTTCGGACGACTGGGCGGATTGGCGGGAGGATTTGGCAGGAGGGCAAGAGAAGTGCAATGCGTTCCTGACGCTCGCGCGCGAACGGATCGCCTTGCCGACGGAGGAGCCGCTGGACGAACGGCAAGTCCGGCGTTCGATCTTCCGGGCGAACGCGTTAGGCATGCTGGCGGACATTGCGGACGGCTACGGTGAGCGGATGGGGCGTTTGCCGGAAGTTCCGGGCGAAGTGCGCGAATTCCAGCAGGCGATCGCATCGGAGATCCGTGCGGGAGCGGTCGAGGCGGCATCGGCCGCGGATAGGCTGGCAACGGAGGGCGGATTGTCCTATTTTTTGTCGAATCACGCAATAAAATGAGAGATTTTACCTAATAGAGATGCTATAATGAGGACGTATTTCAACCACTTGTTGGAAGGTTGTGTCCGCATGTCTCTGGAATCGTTGAAAGTGCAGATTATCAAGAAAGCTTGGGAAGACGCTTCGTTCAAGAAGTCTCTGTTGAGCGATCCAAAGAGTGCGATTCGGGAAGCGTTCGGCATCGAGATTCCCGAGGCGATCGAATTGAAAGTGGTTGAAGAAACGCCGACGACGTATTATTTGGTCTTGCCTCCGAATCCGGAGGATGTCCCGAGCGGCGGCTCAGTCGTCAACCTGATGTGGTAACGGAATCGGCTCGGCCAAGGGGAACCGAATGGTAAATTCGGTTCCTTTTCCTTTGGCGCTGAAGACCTTGATGGAGCCTTTCATCACTTCCACGATCCGATACGTCACCATTAAGCCGAGGCCGGTTCCTTTCGTCTTCGTGGAGAAGAACGGCACGCCGAGCTTGGCGACTTGGCTTTCCTCCATTCCCTGGCCATTGTCCGCGATCCGAACGATGGCGTCTCCCCCTTCCTCGAACACCCCGATTTCGACGACGCCGTTTTTCCCGATCGCCTCGATGCTGTTCTTGATAATGTTGATCAGCGCCTGCTTCAGTTTCGACGAATTGCCGTAGATCGGAATTTCGCTTTCCCCCGAGAACACCAGGATACCGCCGTGCATGGCGGCCATCGGCGTCATGATCGCTTCGATTTTCTTGATTTCCTTGGACAGGTCGAGCCTGACGATCGTGTCCAATTCCGGTTTGGCGAACGTCAGGAAGTCGGTGATGATCTCCGCGGCCCGGTCGAGCTCGTTCGTGGCCAACTCGAAATAAGGTTTGTCCTTCTCGTCCGTTCTAGCGGCGAGAAGCTGAAGGAATCCCCTCGTCACTTGTAGCGGGTTGCGAACCTCGTGCGCGACAGAAGCCGCCAAGTCGCTGATAATCTTCAGTTTCTCCGTTCGTTGCAAGCGATGGTTGTACATCTCGAGATCCTTCGAATACGTGACGAGTTTGCCGTAATCGGAGGAGATGCGCCTTGCGAGAATGATTACGAGGGCGACCATCATAATGACGACGCCGAATTTCCAGAAGTAAAACACGTGCTTGCGGTCCGACCAGTAATAGTAGATCAGATCGGCGATTCCGAACAAGGCGAGCAGGACGATGCCGACGGACAGGATGATCGCGTCCCGGTTTCCTTTCACCGCGTTCATGGCCGTTAATGTGATGATCGAGAGCAATTGGACGAGAATAAAGATGCTCATCATGACGACGGACAAGAAATAGTACAGATCGTAGAAGCGATCCATGTCGGTCACGTAGACGACGAGGCAACACGCGCACACCACGGAATAGACCGTCTGCACTCGCCGGAAGAAAGTGAAGTAACGATATTTGCCTTCGAATACTTGGTCGACGTAATAGTTTAAGGCGGGCAACAGAACGAACAACGACAGGTCGAACAGGCGCAGCATCAAGCTTCCGTAGGATTTGAAATAAAAATACAGAAGAGGATTGTATACGACGATGATCGTTCCGGTCGTTAAGGCGATCAAGCATAAGGCAATCCAGGAGTCTCGCTGCTTCTTGTGCAAGTAACCGGAGCAGATCAGCATGATGAGCGCTAGAAAAGCGATCGACGTGCCGAGCAGCAGATCCGGCAGCTCGCGGGTGACGAACCGCTCGGAGAGCGACTGGAAATCGTCGATTAGAATGCCGCTGATCAGCCCTGCCCGGTTGCTGTGGGTAACGATGCGCAATTCGAAGGTTTTCGGCTGGGCGGATGAATCCAAAGGCATTAACAGCTTGTTGAGATCGACGGTCAGCTTGCGCTTCGATTCGTAGAGCAGCTTGCCGTTCTCGTAGACGGAGAGCTCCAAGCCGAACAGACGATCGATGAGCAGGCCCGGGCGTTGCCACTCGCCGGTGGGGGGAACGGTAAATTTCACCCACATGCCTCTCGTGCCGGTTTTCAAATCCGTTTGCTGGTCGCGTCGGTTAAACGTCTCCCAACCTCGGGAAGCGGACGGTTGGTCCAGTCCTTCTTCTCCCGCGGGAATCCATTGCACTTGCCAATCCTCTATCGTGATTCGCTTGCTTTCCGCATGCGCAAGAAACGAAGGCGAAAGAACGAACAGCGCCAGCCACAGGGTCAAGCAACGAAGTAAAAGTCCATGTCGAGCCAGCATATTTTCCCCTTTCATAACCTTCATGAGTCTAAAGTCGGAATTAAAACACAACAGTGAGACAATTCGACAATTTTTTACATAACCCTCCATGAATATGGAACTTTTTCTTTCGGATAATAAACTTAGTGGGTATTTAACGACGAGGGGGTTGACGAACGGGTTTTGTTGTAACTATAATAGTTACATCGAAAGGGTGTTGCGCATGCAGATCAGCAGCAGATTTTCCATCGCGGTTCACGTGTTGTCGTTGCTGGCCATCAATCCCAGCGCCCATCACACGTCCGAGTGGATCGCGGGCAGCGTCGGCACCAATCCCGTCATCATCCGAAGAGTGCTGGGGCATCTAAAGAAAGCGGGGCTCGCGAACGTGCGGGCAGGAAGCGGCGGGGCGACGCTGGCGAAAGAGATGGGCGACATTCGTTTGCTGGACGTCTACCGCGCGGTCGACGTCGTGGAGGAGGGACAATTGTTCCATATGCACGACGGGCCCAATCCGCAATGCGAGGTCGGGGCCAATATCGAGACGGTGCTGAGGCTGCTGTTCGGCAAAGCGCAAGCGGCGATGGAAGCCGTGCTGGCGGACGTGACGTTGGAAGAACTCGTTCACGTTCTGGCGGAGCAAATCAAGACTAAAGCTTGATTCGCTTTTTTTTCGAGCCTGTTGTAACGTCGGTGGTTACAACAAAGCGGCAATGCGCTGATCGTTATGCGAACAAACCTTTCGTTATAGAACACACATACTTTGGGAGGATGAAACACATGAAAATCGGAGTTATCGGAGCTAGCGGCAGAGCAGGAAAAACGATCGCGAAAGAAGCGGCGACGAGAGGGCATCAGGTGACGGCGATCGTGCGCGATGCCGGGAAAGTCGCGGAGTCCGGCTACGTCGTGTTGGAGAAAGACGTATTCGATCTTACGGCGCAAGACCTTGGCGCGTTCGATGTCGTCGTAAACGCGTTCGGCGCGATGGTTCCGGGGACGGCGCATTTGCACGTGGATGCCGGCCGGTCGCTGATCGAAGCATTGAAAGGGGCGCCGAACACCCGGCTGATCGTCGTCGGCGGAGCGGGAAGCCTTTACGTCGATGAAGCGAAAACGCTTCGCCTCGTAGATACGCCGGAATTCCCGGACGCCTACAAGGATATCGCGCTGAACCAAGGGAAAGCCCTTGAAGATCTGAAGGCCTCTTCCGGCATTCGGTGGACGTTCGTCAGCCCATCGGCGTTCTTTAATGCCGAAGGCAAGCGCACGGGGACGTATCGTACCGGCACAGACAACCTTCTCGTCAACGCGAAAGGCGACAGCTACGTGAGCTACGCCGACTACGCGATCGCCATCGTCGACGAAATCGAGAATCCGCAGCATGCGAACGCTCGCTTCACGGTCGTCTCGGAAGCGGAATAAGCCGGAAACGGCGCGAAAAGCCCGGCGAGGATGCGATTCCTCGCCGGGCTTTTTGGCGTTTTCGCGGAGTGGGAGAAGTTCTACGCGTTGAGCGGCGGATAGCGGCGTATTCGTCGTCGATTCGTTCTCGTTAATGGAAAAATCCATTAAAAAGGCTTGAAGTTCGCACGTTTGCTTGAATTAATGGAATAGTCCATTAATATTCGTCATTTCGGCCTGAAAACGGCGTGGAGGCCGAGTTTTACTGTATTTTTCCATTAATATCGATCGACTAGGGGCTAACGACGTCGATTAAATGGATTTTTCCACTATGCAGGCGACGAAGAGGCGGCGGGACTGCCAGACGATCACGAAGAATACGCAACGGAACGCCGACGGACGGCTGTCGGGGTTTTTCGATGTGGATGGCGATTCTCCGGGAGCCGGCGGCAAGAGCCTAAATAGGTTTGTTTGCTTGTTTAACGGCTTATTTTCTGGGACAATAAGAGCTAGACGAAAGAGCGATGCAACGGGAAAGAGGACGACGGAAATGAGCAAACGATCCATTTACGGGCTGACCTTCGAGCAGCTGACGGCATGGTTAATAGAGAACGGGCAGAAGAAATCGCGCGCCCTAAGAATATGGGAATGGCTGTACCGGGAACGGGTCTCCTCGTTCTCCGACATGGCGGACATGAACGCCGACTGCGTGCGGGCGCTGGAGAAGCACTTCGCCATCCATACGCTTTCCGAGCACACGAAGCAGCAGTCCGCCGACGGAACGGTCAAATTCCTGTTCCGGCTGAGCGACGGCAACTTGATCGAGACGGTGCTCATGCGGCACAAGTTCGGCTTGTCCGTTTGCGTGACGACGCAGGTCGGATGCAATATCGGCTGCAGCTTCTGCGCGAGCGGGCTGCTGAAGAAGAGCCGCGACTTGTCCGCGGGCGAGATCGTCGAGCAGGTCATGAACGTGCAGCATCACTTGGACCGCGCGGGCGCCGGCGATCTCGTCAGCCATATCGTGGTCATGGGCATCGGCGAGCCGTTCGATAACTTCGACAACATGGTCGATTTCCTGAACATAGTCAAGCAACAGAAGGGGCTTGCGCTGGCGGGACGCCACATTACCGTGTCGACGAGCGGCCTCGCGGACAAAATCCGCGAATTCACCGACGCCGATCTTCGGGTGAACTTGGCGGTGTCGCTCCATGCGCCGAACAACGAGCTGCGGACGCGGATCATGAAGATCAACAAGGCGATTCCGATCGAGAAGCTCATGCCGGCGATCGATTACTATTTGGAGAAGTCGAACCGGCGCGTGACGCTCGAATATATTTTGCTGAAAGACGTCAACGATCAACGGGAGCATGCGCTCGAGCTGGCGGCGTTGATCGGGGAGCAAAGGCGTTCGCTCGTGAACGTCAATCTGATTCCTTACAATCCGGTCGACGAGCATAGCCAATACCAACGCACCGACCGCGCGACGGTCAGCGAATTCTACGATACGCTCAAGAAACAAGGCGTCAGCTGCAACGTCCGACTGGAGCACGGCACGGACATCGACGCGGCGTGCGGGCAGCTGAGAAGCAAACAAATCAAGGAAGAAACGCAAAGGAGCGGGTAACGATGAAGTACCGGCGGCTGGGAGGCAGCGGGCTCGAAGTGTCGGCTCTCGGGCTCGGGACGAACGCCTTCGGCAAAAGAGCGGACGAGGCGGCGTCCATCCGGATCGTGCACCATGCGCTCGATAGCGGCATCAATTTCATCGATACGGCGAACATCTACGCCGGTACCGAATCCGAGCGGATCATCGGACTCGCGCTGGAAGGCAGGCGCGAGAGCGCGGTGCTCACGACGAAAGCCGGGTTGCCGCGCGGGACGGGAGCGAACGAGCGGGGCTCGTCCCGCTTTCACTTGCAGCGCGAGCTGGAGATGAGCCTGCGGCGGCTCAAGACGGATTACGTCGATCTGTACCAGATTCATTCGTTCGATCCGAACACGCCGCTCGAAGAGACGCTTCGCGCGCTCGACGATATGGTGAGCGCGGGCAAGGTGCGCTATATCGGCGCGTCCAATTACGCGGCATGGGAATTAATGAAGGCGCTCGGCATTAGCGAACGGCTCGGTTGGAGCCGGTACGTCTCCATCCAGACGAGTTACTCGCTCGCGGACCGGACGCCGGAGAACGAGCTCGTTCCCCTCTGCCTCGACCAAGGCGTCGGAATCATTCCTTATTTCCCGCTCGCGGGCGGGATCTTGAGCGGCAAGTACGCCTCCGGGGCGGAGGCGCCGGCCGGTTCCCGCGCGATAACGGATCCCGGCTTCCGCCGCTTCTTAGAGGAGCGCTACGTCGCTCTTGGAGAACGGGTCGGCCGGTTGGCGGCGGAACGCGGCGTCTCGCCGAGCGTCTTGTCGCTGGCGTGGCTCATGGGCAAGCCTGCCGTCTCGACCGTCATCGTGGGCGCGACGGGAACCGCGCAACTGGAAGAGAACCTGAAGAGCGTCGAATGGGAACCGGATGCCGGACTGCTCGCGGCGCTGGACGAGCTAAGCGACGAGTTCCGCTACGGCAAACCTTTCGCCGTTTATCGATTGAGCTAAGAGGGTGAAGCGCGGATGTCGAACTTGCAGGTAGGCACGTTCGTTCTGAACGCCGAATTGTTGATCTATCTCGCGGCGGGCGCGTTCGGCGCGTTCGCGACTCGGGCCTGGCTTCGGCTTCAAGCGATGCCGGAACGGGAGCTGACGGCGGGCGTCGCCTGGAACGCGGCGATCGGCTGGATCGCGGTCTGGAAAGGCAGTCTCCTGCTATTCGACCCCGCCGGCGTTCTCGATAACCCGATGACTCTCGTCTTCTTCAGCGGCGGGACGAAGGGGTTCTGGCTGGCCTGCGCGGCTGCATTCGGATATATGGCGATCAGGCTCGGGCGAAAGCTCGGGCCTGTTTACGCCGCGAAGGCGACGGGAGTCTTCGCGGCGGGCTGGGTCGCGGCGGAGAGCTTGGCGAAGCTCGCTTTAACGGATGCTGAGGCCAACGTACTCTTGTTCTTCCGACTTGGGGCAGCAGTCGTCGCGCTGGCGGTCTTGCTGAGCCCGACGCCCCGCAGGGCCTTGCAGGCACTCGGCGTCGCGCTTCTCGCGACGATGGTCGCCTATGCCGCGTTCGGCGCAGACGACGGGAAGACCGCCCGGGCGAAGGAGCTCGCGCCGGACTTCAAGCTGACCGATCTGGACGGCAACGAAGTCCGCTTGTCCGATTACCGGGGCCGCACCGTGCTCGTGAACTTCTGGGCGACGTGGTGCCAGGTGTGCAAAGCAGAGATGCCGCACGTGGAGAAGCTGTACGGGAAATACGGGTCTGACGGGGATGTCGCCATTCTGTCGGTGAACGCAACGAGCCAGGAGAGCGGCGTGGGGCGCGTCTCCGCTTACGTCGAGCGGCACGGCCTTAGCTTCTCCGTCGTGCTCGACCCTCAAGGGGATACGCTTCGCCAATACGGCGTCAGCGCGTATCCGACGACTTACGTCATCGACGCCGACGGTCGGATCGGGGAGCGGTTCCTCGGCGCCTTAAGCTTCGAGGAGATGGACAAAGCGTTGGCTCGCGCGGCGAATCGAATTCGCTAGAATCAGAGACCGTCGGCTCTTCCGTTAACGGCTTCGGCCGCGGATGGGAGGCCGGCGGTTTTATCGTCCGTCGCGCTGGCGGCGATGAGGAATTGGGCGGCGTAATACGTCAGCATGATGAGCGGTCCGGCGTATTCGACGTCGGAGACGAACATGTTCCACGACAGAATCGAGTCGGAGACGAGGAACAGCAGGCTACCCGCGATGGCGGTCGCCCGACCGGTCATGATCGCGGTCCATGCCATCGCGCAGATGACGAGAATATACAGGACGACGGGAGCCATCAGCGCTCCTTTGTCGTCTTCGGAGAGCGCGCGAAGCAGCTCCGTTCCCATATAAGCGGCGAACAAGCCGAGCGGAACGAGGGTCGCGAACCGGAGACGCGAAGAGCGATAGCGGCGAGAGAACGCCGACACGTAGAACAGATGGCCGATCAGGAACGCGGACAAGCCGACGACGAACATGCCGAGCGTGCCGTCGCCGATCATGCAGAAGGCAAGGCCGACCGCGACGAGAGAATGGTAGCGTTCCTTGGCCGCGGGAAAGTTCCAGACTGCGTAAGCGATAATGAGCGCCATAGGGATCAGCTTGAACGACAGCTTCAAGGCGGTCGGTTCGGAGGGGACGAGGAAAATATAAACGAGCCCCAAGATGGCGATCAGGGCGGGCAGCGCGGACTTCAGGCGGCGCATAAGGGCGATCTCCCGTCGATGGATAATAGCGAGCGATGAATGGATTTCCCCTAAGCATTCGACGCGTCCGCGGGCAATCCTGCCTAAGCATCCGCGCGAATCGTCCTATGCGGCGACGGGCGAAGAGTGGTATGGTAGACGTACGACAATCGAGAACGATGCGGTCACGATGACGAGGGGGAGACGTTGGATGGGCAAACAGTTCGAGTCGATGCTTCCGCAGCACGCGGAATTCATAGGCAAGCAGAAAATCTATTTCGTAGGCTCTGCGCCATTGTCGGCGGACGGCCATGTCAATTTGTCGCCTAAGGGCCATGATTCCTTGCGGGTGCTGACCCCGAACAAGGTGGCTTACCTCGATCTGACGGGCAGCGGCAACGAGACGAGCGCCCATATCAGGGAGAACGGCAGGGTCACGGTCATGTTCTGCGCGTTCGAAGGGCCTCCGAATATTTTGCGCCTGTACGGCAACGGAACGGTCGTATTGCCGGGTTCCGAGGAGTGGGATGAGCTATTCCCGATGTTCGATCCGATTCCGGGAGCGAGGCAGATCATCGTCGTCGACGTCCATCTCGTGCAGACGTCTTGCGGTTACGCCGTTCCGTTCATGGATTACAAGGAAGAACGGGAAACATTGAAGCGCTGGGCGGAACAGAAAGGCGAAGACGGGCTGGTCGCTTACCGGCAGGAGAAGAACATGCGCACGATCGACGGGATGCCGACGCCCATCGGGATTTCCTTTGCCGATTCGCCGGATGCATGAGCGATTCCGGATTAGGGAACCAATGGAGTAGAGAAAGTAAGGGAGTTGCTAGCATGGCGAACGAAGAGGTCATACTGACCAAAGAAGGCTTGGCGAAGCTGCAGGCCGAGCTGGACGATCTGAAATACGTGAAACGCAGGGAACTGGCGGAACGCATCAAGCTGGCGATCAGCTACGGCGACCTGAAGGAAAATAGCGAGTACCATTCGGCGAAGAACGACCAATCGTTCATGGAGACCCGGATCATCATCCTGGAGAAAATGCTGAACAACGCCCGCGTCGTCGATGCCGGTGAGCTCAATGCGGATACGATTCAAGTCGGATCCGTCGTCGTGCTGAACGATCTGGAATTCGACGAGCGACTGGAATACCGCATCGTCGGACCGGCCGAAGCGGACGTGTTGGATAACAAAATCTCCTACGAGAGCCCGCTCGGCAAAGGCCTGCTGGGCAAGTCCAAGGGAAGCGTCGTCAGCGTGGACGCGCCGATGGGCGTCGTCAAGTACGAAGTCATCGAGATCAAGCCCGCGTAACAACAGAAAAGAGCTCGGCTCCCTTCGGGGACGCCGGGCTCTTTTGCTTTCTCCTGCATATTTGCCTTCGATGCCGCGGAAATTCGTCATATCGATAATCCTCTTATAAATCGGCATCCGTCAACCCGTTAACCTGTCCACGCCGAACGGCGGCTCGAGAATACAATGTCGCGAAGGCCGGCGATGGCCATACCCGGGTTCCGGGAACGAGGAGGGAGATCATGAACAAGGCGAAAGCGAAAGTCGTGGAAAACCAAGTGTACTCCAACCGCGTGCTCCGTTCGGAGTTCGACGCGAATTGGAAAACGTTCGTCGGCGGAGGCGGTTACGTCGTCTACGTCGCCAAGGCGAACAACGCCCGGGTGACGGTGCTCCTGAGCAACGGCTCGTCGAAGCTGCTGACGTTCGGCAGGGGCGGAAGAGTGCTTGTCGGAGGCGGCGGGACGAGCCATTACAGCAAACCGCACACGGCGCAGGACCTATAATCGCGGAGAGGTCATCCGTAAGGATGGCCTTTTGTGATAAAATCGATTCTAATCCATGGTCGCATGCGGATACGACGAAAGCGAGGGATTCAATTGACGAAGATAACGAAAATCGGGTGCCTGCACGCCCATCATTCCAATATCGGCTATATCGAACAAGCGTTGGCGGCCCGTTCGGACGGGATAGAGCTGACGCACTACGTCGATCCGGGATTGGTCGGCCGGTTGTCGTCGGACGCCTCGTACACGGCTGACGAAGGACGGAAGAAAGTCGCGGAGCAACTGGAATGGATCGCGGAGGGAGGCGCCGACGCGATCTTGATCACGTGCACGAATTACGCGGCGCTTCTCCCCGAAGATCGGTCGGGCGTCGCCATCCCTATCGTAACGATCGACGAGCCTTTCTTCGGGGAAGTATGCCGGCGGAAGGGGCGGCAATTGCTGTTGTTCACGAACCCGGCGACGGTGGAGGGGACGATGGTCAGGCTCCGGGAGTATGCGAAAATGGCCGGTCTGTGCCCTGACGTCGAAGCACGGCTGATTCCGGGGACGTTCGAGCTGATCATGCAAGGGAAGAAAGAAGAATACGAGCAAGCGTTAACGGGATACATTCGCGACCTTTCGAACGACGTCGAAGACGGCTCCTGCATCCTGTCCGTCGCGCAGCTGTCCATGGTCGGCGCGGCGCGGGCGCTCGGCGAAGAACGCGCCGCCAGTGGCGCTTCGGCGATCGGCAACCCGCTCGATCCGCTGGCCGCCCACGTTGAAGAGAGAATATTGCGCGGCTAAGCCAGAAGGGGAGTTCCCTGCTTATTTCCGATGGCAAACATGGTATAATCATGTTCAGATGAAAGGCATGTCCACACTTTAGACGAGACGGGGTTCAGTCATGATTTGGGATAACAAGATCGCGACCACGCTGCAATGGTCGAGCGAAATCTCCAATAGGGAACAGAAGGAGAAGGTCGCGGACAAGATCGCGGAGCGCGTGCGCTCGGGCGACGTCATCGGCGTCGGCTCCGGCTCCACTTCGTATTTGGCGCTACTCGCCATCAGCAAGAAGGTCAAGGAACAGAAGCTGGACGTATTGGCGATTCCGACTTCGCACGAAGTGTCGCTCGCTTGCTCGATCGTCGGCTTGAAGACGACGACGCTGCAGAACGCGCGTCCGGACTGGTCGTTCGACGGCGCCGACGAAGTCGACCCGCAGAAAGGGCTTATCAAGGGTAGGGGAGGCGCGATGTTCGCCGAGAAGCTCGTCATCAAGAGCTCTCCGGAGAACTACATTCTCGTCGATTCCTCGAAGTTCGTCTCGTATTTGGGCGAGAAGTTCG
This sequence comes from Cohnella suwonensis, assembly GCF_042655365.1. Lineage (NCBI taxonomy): Bacteria > Bacillati > Bacillota > Bacilli > Caryophanales > Paenibacillaceae > Cohnella > Cohnella suwonensis. The sequence continues at coordinate 29,100 of NZ_JBHSMH010000117.1, forward strand.
CCGTTCCGGTCGAAGTCGACCCGCGGGCGATCAACCTCGTGGAGACCGAGCTGCTGAAGCTCGGCGCGCGAGAGATCGACCTTCGTCTGGCGAAGGGCAAGGACGGTCCGATTATCTCGGAAGCCGGCAACTTGATCGTCGACGTTCGCTTCAACAAGATCACTTCCGAGTATGAGAAGGAGATCAAGGCGATTCCGGGCGTCATCGAATCGGGCTTATTCATCGGCTACGAGGTCGAGATTCTTACGACTTAAGTCGCGCATAACGCCAAAGGCCATATCGATTGCGATATGGCCTTTTATTCGGAAAAGAGGTCGCATAATCGGATGTCGGACGCGGTATTTATCAATCCGGATTACAGCAGAACGTATACGGTGAACAGAAGGATGAACGAGAATGCGATCTCCGAATATTTCGACAGGGTCATGAAGCTGCTCGGAACGAAGAGGCGGATTCGAGTCGTCGACGTCGGATGCGGAACGGGACAATTCACGGCGCTGATGGCGGAATACTTCTCCGGCCAACAGATTGAAGCGTCGATCGACGGAGTAGACAAGTCGATGGCGATGCTGGAAGTCGCCCGTCGCAATTGTGACGGACTGGGCAATGTTAGATTCATTCATGGCGATATGCTCCAATACGAATCGGCGGAGCGTTACGATTTGGCTTTTTGCTCGGAGATGATCCATCTTGTCGAAGATTTGGCCGGATTCGTCGCGGCGATCGACCGAACGCTCGTCCCGGACGGCGTGTTGGCGATTCGCACTTCTACGCACAAACAATTGTACGAGAGGCAATGGTATCGCGATTTCCCCGCGGCTCTGCAAGTGGATCTGAACCGTCACAAAAGCGCGTACCAACTGACGGCCGCACTCGAAACGCGAGGTTTTCAAGTAAGCAGCCACCCGATCGACGAATCGGAGAAAATGGACGCCGCAACCTATTTAAAGCTTTTCGAAGATAGGAGTTACTCGACGCTCCGGCTCATCCCGGACGAAGAGTATAAGCGTTCGCTGAGCGTCTTGCGGGAGCGGTTGAAAGGCGAGCGGACGGACGACGAAGGATTATCGAATGACCTTATATTTAGCGAGGAGAAGCCGATGAAAATCAAGGGGAAAGACTTTTCGTTGCCGGAGCTCATGGAGCTGGGCGGATTAGGGATTCTTGGTTTGTTCGCATTCGCATGGCCGTTCGTCTCCGGCTTCTTTACGATCGAATTCGAGAAACTCGTGGCGATCTTCGTCGGGGCGCTGTCGATTACGCTATTGAACTTATTCATCCGATTAAAGGTCATGGACAGCAAAATCACACCATTAAACAGCGTTAACTTGCTGTCTATTCAGAAGTTAAGCGATGCGTTTATCCGAATCACATCAAAAAAGAAAGAGATCAAACATCTACGGGTATTCGCGGTAACGACGAATCAAATCTATACGCAAGTCGAGAACCTGGTCCGGGACGACGTCAGCATTCGCAAATGCACGATCATGGTCAGGGATTTCGAATGGAACGATCCGACCCGAAACGAGGAAGTCGTCAAAGAGATTGATATGTTCATCAAGAGATGGAGGCAGCTTCATCGGGAAGGCATCATTCAGGAACTCGAGATCGTAAGGTACAGCTTTCTTCCGACGGAATACCAATGCATCTTCGACGATGAATACATGATTCTCGGCTTGTATCAGCCAAGCAAGACCGATGACGCTTCCGTTACGGTCGTTAAACCGATCGTCATCTCTAAAGGGCTGGCCGAAGGCAAAGCTATCATCGATACATACACGGAAAGATTCGACCATATGGTAGCCGCCTATGGAAGTGGCGCGTAGATGCCGGTCGGAGGCTGGTTCATTCGGTTCGCTTTTTACTTCGGGGGCTTGCTCGTTCTTACCTTCGCGATCGCGTTGATCATTAAGTCTGGCGTCGGGGCAGGCCCGTGGGACGCGGTATTCGTCGGGCTGAACAAGCAACTGGGATTAACGGTAGGCACCTGGGTATATGTCGTTCAAGTTTCGATTCTGCTTCTGAACGCGTTGTTGTTGCGCGAAAAACCGGAATTGTTATCGTTCGTAACGATTTTCTTGCGCGGACTCTTACTGGACATGTGGCTCTATTGGTCGTTTATGGATTGGACGGCGTCCGGATGGGAGAGTTACGCGGGAATGATGGCGGGTACGGCGTTACTCGGGGTGGGAATCAGTGCCTATTTGTCGGCGCGCTTCCCCAAATCACCTATCGACGGTCTGATGCTTGCTATCCATGGACGATTCGGCTTCAACGTTAGGCTTTCCCGCACGATAGTTGAAGTGGCCGCCGTCGTTATCGGGTTCTTTCTCGGCGGTCCGATCGGAGTGGGGACCATCGTCATCTCGTTGTTGCTCGGACCGATCATTCAGGCGACCGATGGCGGAATGGCGAAGTTATTACGTTTTGTTAGCGATAGGCAAGTACGATCTGGACGGGGAAAACCGGGATGAGAGCGAGGGAAATCACGCGGCCGACGGAGCTATGCGACGCCTCGAAAATGATCGCGTGCGTCCTAGCGCGCACGCAGCAAGGAAGTGCAAAGATAAGATGAACGACAAAGTGGCGATGCCGATCTGGGCGATCGGCTTGTTCGTCGTCGTCATGAATACGACGATGTTTAACGTCTCGATTCCGGATATCATCCGCGATTTGGACATCTCCGCCGACTTGGCCTCCTGGGTCATCTCTAGTTATTCGATCGGATACGCGCTTTCGACGGTCATCTACAGCCGGCTGTCGGATATCGTGCCGATTCGCCGACTGCTAACGGTCGGCCTAACGACTCTCGGGGTATCCTCGGTCGTCGGCATCTTCGCCCGCCATTTCGAGATGTTGCTCGCGGCGAGGATTCTGCAATCGGCGGGCGCCGGCGCGATGGCCGGTCTCGGCCTCGTGCTTGCGAGCCGGTACGTGCCTCCCGAACGGAGGGGGCGGGCGATCGCGATGATCTCGGCCGGCAGCGCGATGGCGTTCGGTCTCGGACCGATCGTCGGAGGGCTCATCAGCGAATATATCGGGTGGAACGGCTTGTTCGCCGTGACGTGCCTCGTGCTGGCGGTGTTGCCCGTGCTCGTCCGCTTGCTTCCGAAGGAGCAGACGAGACTGGCGCGCTTCGATCTATGGGGCGCCGTATTGACCGTCGTGAACGCAGCCGCATTGCTCGTCGCGATTACTCAGCAATCTTATGTCTGGTTCGCCGTCGCCGTTCTCTCGGTGATCGCTCACGTTATCTACGTTCGCCGGGCGAAGGAAACGTTTATCAATCCGAAGCTGCTGAAGAGGCCGGGGTATCGGAAGCTGCTGTTCGTCGGATTTTGCGTGCTCGTTACGAATTTGGGCAACCTGTTCCTCATGCCGCTCGTGCTAGCGCGCTTGTTCGACCAGTCGCCGCTGCGAATCGGGCTCATGATCGCGCCGGGAGCGGTGCTGACCGCGTTCTTGACCCGCTACTTCGGCAGGTGGATCGACCGTTACGGCAATCTCCGCTTCCTGGTGCTAGGGCATGCGATTCTGGCGCTGGTGCTTGCGTTCTATTCGTGGGAAATCGCGGCGTCCAGATGGGTGATCCTGTGCGGTTACGCGTTCTTCTCCCCGGCTCTTTCCGCGACGCTCTCTTCGCTCAACAACGAGACGTCGATCGGATTGCCGAAGGAAATGATCGGATCGGGAATGGGATTCATGCAGCTCGTTCAATTTTTCGGAGGATCGGTGTCCGTCGCTTTCTGCGGTTTGCTGCTGGAACGCCAGAGCCATCTGCCCGAGCCGACCGCTTTCCGCCACGCGTACGAGCTGCTGCTCGGCGTCATTCTCTCGTGTCGTCGGTATTCCTGTTCGCCTACGCGAAGTCTGCTATCGCGTTACGCCAAACCAAGCCGGCGGGTTAATCGATCCGTCGGCTTAGGAATAACGGCAAGAGAACCTATGCCCGAGCCGCCGCCGATCGGGTTCGTCGGGCTCGTCCTTCGCGAAGAGAGATCTTCGCGGGGGACGTTTTTTTTTGCCGAGGCGGGGAACAGTAACGGTGAATCATTTAAGAAAGGGGATCGAGATGAAACGATTATGGATAGGGTGCTCTGCCCTTCTGTTGCTGTCGGCATGCGGCAACGTAGATAAGGATAGCACCCGGATGAACATGCGCGGGAACGGCATGATGCCTCACGTCAGCTCCGTCGACACGACGCTGCCGTTCAACAAGCAGACGATCCGCAGCAACGATACGCTGCAAAGCATCGCGGACCGGTTTCACGTCAATCCGGAAGACCTGCTTCGGATGAACCCGAATCTCGCCGACTATATGAACAATCCGAACGCCAACATCGGAGCCGACACGGGGGCGGGCACGGGTAACGGGACGGGCGCTGGAACGAACATGGGCAACGGAACCGGCGACCGGACGAGCGCGCCGCAAGGCTCCCCGGCCAATCAGGGTCAAGGCCAAGGGACCGTTAACGTTCCTTCGAATAGCAGCCTGACCGGATACGAGCAGCAGGTGCTCGCGCTCACGAACGAGGAAAGGCAGAAGGCCGGGCTGTCCCCTTGCGCGGGAACGGACGCCAACTTAAACCGTTCCGCCCACGCGAAGTCGGAGGACATGGCGGCCAAAGGCTACTTCGCGCACGATTCGCCGACGTACGGCGACCCGTTCGCCATGATGCGCAACTTCGGGGTACAATACCAAGCCGCGGGCGAGAATATCGCCATGGGGCAGCCGACGCCTGCCGAAGTCGTGAAGGCGTGGATGAATTCCCCGGGACACCGGGCGAATATTCTGAAGGGCGCTTATACCCATCTCGGCGTCGGATACGTCATCCAGAACGGCAAAGCCTATTGGACGCAGCAGTTTATTCAGAAATAAACCGGACAAGCCTCCGAAGCCGCGTCGCAGCGGTTGCGGAGGCTTGCTCTCTGCTCTCGGGCTTAGTCGAGAAACATATCCATGAAATGCCGGGCGCTCTTGGAAAGATGGCGATCCTTCAGCCAGACGAGGCCGACGTCGCTCTGAAATTCGGCGTCCGCGATCGTCACTTGCTTGATGCTGGACAACGCGAACGTGTTCATGACCGAAGCGGGCAGAATGGCGATTCCGATACCGCTGGCGACGAGGGACACCGTGATCGCTACGCTGGAGCATTCGCTGATGATGCGGGGCCCGAGGCCGCGCTTGCCGAATTCGTGGAAAATACGGTTATGCATGCCCGTTGTCCGGTCCGTCTTGAGCGTGAGGAAGGGGAGTCTCGCGAGTTCCTTCAGCGTCATGCTCCGTTCTTCCGGGTCCGGACTCCAAGCGACGGGTACGATGGCCACGAACGGATCGGATGGCAACGGGAGCACGGAATAGTGCTGGGATTGGAAGTCGGACTGGAACGGCAGCCTTGACGCGATCAGCTCGATGTCGCGGTTCTCCAAGAGCTCTCCCAGCAGAAAGTGGTCGCCCTCCTGAAGCTTAAAGGTGACCGCCGGATACTTTTCCGCGAATCGGCGGATGACGGGAGGAAGCAGCGAAATGCAAGAGACGACCGCGCCGACCGACAGAACGCCCTGAACGCCTTCTCCGAGCTCCTGCACGTAAGTGATCGTTTCGTCGAATTGGTTCATGAGCGCGAGGGCGCGCTGCCGCAGCGACTCGCCGGCTTGCGTCAACTGCAGCTGCTTGCCTTTGCGGTCGAACAGAACGACGCCGAGCTCTTGTTCCATCAGCTTGAGCTGCCGGCTGAGAGGAGGCTGCTCCATGTTGAGCTGCTTGGCCGCCCGGGTAATCTGGCCTTCGTTCGCGATCGCGAGGAAGTAGCGCAACTGTCTCATGTCCATTTTCCGACGCCTCCCGGTTTTCCGTTTCCCGTTTCCCTACCATACCCGCAAAGTATGGATGACAGATCAAACAGATATTATCAATATACTTAACGCTCTGCTATCATTCAACTATAAGCACGCGTTCAAAAAGTTCGACAGGCAGGGAGACGATGACCGAATGGCACTCAACAAAATCGCGGTGGAACTGACGACCGCTCCGAAGAGCAAGCCGGATAACGGACAGCTAAGCTTCGGAAAGTATTTTACCGACCACATGTTCATTCTGGACTACGACGCCGGCAAAGGCTGGCACGATCCGCGCATCGTCCCGTACCAGCCGATTCCCCTCGATCCCGCGGCGAAAGTGTTCCACTACGGGCAGACGGTATTCGAAGGAATGAAAGCGTATAAAACGCCGGAAGGCCCGGTGCTCCTGTTCCGTCCGTACAAGAACCTGCAACGGTTGAACCGCTCGAACGCGCGCCTGAGCATCCCGCATATCGACGAAGGGCTCGTCATCGAGGCGCTGAAGCAGCTCATCCAGATCGATAAAGACTGGATTCCCGATGAGCAGGGCACTTCGCTCTATATCCGCCCGTTCGTTATCGCGACGCAAGCGACGCTCGGCGTGCAGCCGTCGGAACAATACATGTTCATGATCATCCTGTCTCCGGTCGGTTCCTATTACGCAGAAGGCATCAACCCGGTCAACATCTACGTCGAATCCGAATACGTTCGCGCGGTGACCGGCGGCGTCGGCAACGCGAAGACGGGAGGCAATTACGCGGCGGGGCTTAAGGCCCAACAGGAAGCGACGGAAAAAGGCTATTCCCAAGTGTTGTGGCTGGACGGCATCCATCGCAAATACATCGAGGAAGTCGGCAGCATGAACGTGTTCTTCAAGGTTGGCGACAAAGTGATCACGCCCGCGTTGAACGGCAGCATTCTCGAAGGCGTCACCCGGGATTCGGTTATTCGCTTGCTCAAGCATTGGAAAGTCGACGTCGAGGAGCGGACGATCTCGATCGACGAGCTCGTGGACGCTTACCGGAACGGCCAACTACAAGAAGCGTTCGGAACCGGAACGGCGGCCGTCATCTCCCCGATCGGCGAGTTGAACTGGCAAGGCGACAAGCTGACGCTCAACGGCGGCAAGACAGGCGAGCTGTCAGCGCGCGTGTACGATTTCATGACCGGCCTGCAAAGAGGCTTGATCGAAGATCCGTTCGGCTGGATCGAGAAGCTGTAATAATGACCTATAACTAAATGATGACGGCGCCCGGAGATGGATTTCCATGCTCTGGGCCGCTTCCATCGGACATGTTGCGCACTCCCTAAGCTTCGCTGTCGCTCGCTGAAGCGCCTCCCTCCCGACAACCTGCAAAAATGCAGTATGTTCGGGGCAATCTCGCCAAAACGACTCAACAACCTGCAAAAATACAGTTTGTTGAGTCGAAATGGAGCGTTTCTCGCGAAAAGCAGAAATCAACCTGCATATTTGCAGGTTGTCCACGAGCATTGAATAAACGAGCCAAACAACCTGCATATTTGCAGGTTGTTTGGCTTTCGTAGCGAAAATGGCTAAGCGTAAACGGCGGGTCGGTAAAAATGCGATTGTGAAACCGCTGAATTCCCGAGTAGTGGGCGAAATTAATGGATATTTCCACTTGGGGAAATTCGCTTTAGCTCTGGAACGCGGGGGGCGCGGAACCGCAAGCGATAGAAGATCAAGATGCCGACGAGCAAAAGGGCGAGAACGAGGTACAGATTGCTGAAAGCGTAGCCCTCGGGGTGCGCGTTCAGCGGGTTCCAGTTCGCGGATGCGCTTCGCGAAGCGAGAATGCCATATACGCCGGCCGCGAGCCCCTGCGAAATGAAGTTCATCATCGAGAAGAGGCCCATGCCCACGCCGGTCTGCTCCTTCGGCAGCGTTTTGGAGACGGCGCTCGATAACGAGATTTGGACGAAGGACTGACCGACGTTGCCCAAGACCAAGAACAAGGAGATCCAGAGCGGCGGAATACCGACGAAGACGGAGAGCAGCAGGAAGAAGGTCGTCAGGCTGCAGGCGGCGACGGTGAACACGTAAGTCGTGCCTTTACGGTCCGCGAGCTTCCCTCCTTGTCTACCGACGATGGCCGACAGGATGGCGGCGGGAACCATGGCGAATCCGATCCGTCCGGAGTCGAGATGATATACTTCGGCCAACAGGATAGGCGTCATGAAATACAGAGAAGTGACGATGCATCCGAGGAGAAAAATGAGCGCGAGCAAGATCGTATAGGTCCTGTTCCGGAATAACCGGGGCTGGATGAACGCTTCCTCGGCTTTGACCGAACGCGCGCGACGAACAGGAGGAGCGAAGCGGCGCCTGCCAGCCCGTACGTCCATTCGAGCTTCGTGACAGCAAGCAAGATCAAGGCGATCGATGCGGCGAGCAAAGCCCCGCCGAGCCAATCGAATTTAGGGGCTATGCCCTTAGGCTCATGCACGAGGTTACGGCGGAAGAGCGGCAGCAAGACCAAGATGAGGAGGGACGGGAGGAACAGCCAACGCCAGTCGGCTACGCTGGAGATGACGGCGGCGACGACCGGTCCCAAGGCGCTTCCGAGAGCGACGCCGACGGCGGTCATGCTGACGGCCGAGCCGCGTTTGTCGGGTGTGAAGTAACGTGCCGGAATGAGAAGCGCGAGCGCCGGCACGGCGGCGGATCCGGCAGATTGCAGGCATCTGCCGGCCAAGGCGAGCCAGAACGTCTGCGAGACAAGGCCGACCAACGATCCCGCGGCGAACAGCGTCAGCCCGAACGTGATGAGGGTTTTCAGTTGAAACCGGTTCGCGAGCTTCCCGTACGTGACGGTGCCGAACGCGTAGATAAGCGTATAAGCGGTAGTCAGCCGACTCGTCTGTGCCAGCGTCATCCGGAATTCTTCGCCGATCTGCGGGAGGACGACGTTAAACATCAAGGCGCTCATCGACGAGATCATGACCGTGAACAACATGAGGCGCATGAGGATCGGGCCTTTGCTTTGCCGGGAGTCGGCGTGGCGTTCGTTCGGTACGTTCATGGGTTAGTCTCCTTTGCGTTTGGATTGTGTGCAAGTACATGCTTGCATCATGTGGTTAAAAAAAGCTAGGGGGTTAAAGCCCTAGCGAACAACCTGACGCTCTCTTCGATAAATTCGGCCAATTCCGCTTCGCCGACGTGGCTGCGGAATACGCCGTGATTCATCTCAAGGAAGGCTCTGGCTTGAATCTCGTGCTTCGACGAAGGGACGATTCTTTTCCTATCCGCCATGTCCGTCAAATACTTCGTCAGCAGCATCCGAAGTTGCTTGGGGTGACGCGCGGCTTCTTCGTACACGTCCTTCGGTAGATTGCCGCTACCCCGCTGCACGACCATGAACAGCTTTCGGTTCCGGTTCATCAGCTTATGGTAGGTGCGGCTGATCAACAGAAGATCCTCGTGCAGTTCTCCGCGAAGAGACTCGGCGAACAGCTTCGTCATCTCGTCCGCGTAATGGAATCGGCTTAAGGCCGATTCGAGCAGCTTTTCTTTCGTTCCGAAGTGGCGAAAGAGAGTGACCTCGTTCACGCCGGCTTCCGACGCGATTTCCTTCGTCGTCGTGGCCGCGTACCCTTTTTCCGCCATCAGATCGATCGCCGCGAGCATCAGCTTGTCGGGGGTGCTTCTTTTGCCGGTATCCTCGATCATGGGCATCCTCACTTGTTTGCAAGTACTTACTTACATTCAGAGTATATGCAGTTCGAAACGGAATGTCAACAAACAGGAAAAAGAATTTTTCAAAGGCACGGAAACACTGACCGACAGTTGTCAGTGTTCGAACTTTACAATGAAATCAAGAACAAGCGATAAACGAAAGGATGATAAACGATGACGAACAACGTAACGAAAGCGGGATGGGTGCTCGCGGGTTTGCTGCTCTCCATTCTGATGGCTTCCATGGACAACACGATCGTGTCGACCGCGATGGGAACGATCGTCGGAGAGCTCGGAGGGCTCGACAAATTCGTGTGGGTGACGTCGGCCTACATGGTGGCGGAGATGGCGGGGATGCCGATTTTCGGCAAGCTGTCGGATATGTACGGACGCAAAAGATTTTTCATATTCGGGATTCTCATGTTCATGCTCGGCTCCATCCTGTGCGGAACGGCGAATTCCATCGTCGAGCTGAGCATCTACCGCGCGATCCAAGGCATCGGCGGCGGTGCGCTCGTACCGATCAGCTTCACGATTCTGTTCGATGCGGTGTCTCCCGAGAAAAGGGGCAAACTGATGGGGATGTTCGGCGCGGTGTTCGGATTGTCGAGCATTTTCGGACCGCTGCTCGGCTCTTACATCGCGGAATACGTAAGCTGGCAATGGATTTTCTACATCAACCTGCCGCTCGGCTTGATCTCGCTCTTCATGGTCGCCAAGTTCTATAAAGAGTCTTTATCCCATGCCAAACAACGCATCGACTGGCTCGGCGCGACGACGTTGGTCGGAGCGATCGTCTGCCTGATCTTCGCCCTCGAGCTCGGCGGCAAAATGTACGCTTGGGATTCCGTTCAGATTCTCGGCTTGTTCGCCGGGTTTGCATTACTCGGCTTGCTGTTCTTGCGGGCTGAAACGAAGGCCGAGGAACCGATTATCTCGTTTAACATGTTTCGCGACCGCCTGTATGCGTCCAGTAGCGTCGTGGCGATGCTTAGCGGGGCGGCGTTCATCGCGGCGTCCGTCTACATTCCGATCTACATTCAAGGCGTTCTTGGCGGAACGGCGACGAATTCGGGCTTGGTGCTGCTTCCGATGATGCTCGGCACGGTCGTCACGGCGACGATGGGCGGTATGCTGATGACCAAGTTCAGCTATAGATCGATTATGGTAGCCACGCTCGTGCTTCTCGTTGCCGGAATCGCGCTGCTGACGACGATTACTCCCGATACTTCGCGGGTCGTCGTCACGCTGGAGATGATTCTCGTCGGCCTCGGCATCGGCGCTTCGTTCTCGGTCATTACGAACGCGGCGATCCACAGCTTGGCGCCGAACAAGAGAGGGGCTGCGACGTCTACGGTGAACTTCCTTCGTTCGCTCGGCATGATGCTCGGCATTACGATCTTCGGCATCTTCCAGAGTCACGCGATGTCGGGCAATCTGTCCAAGGCGTTCGCCGGCGCCGATTCGGAAGCCATTCCCCAAGGGCTCGACCTGAACGATCCGTACGCGCTGCTGAATCCTGCGGTCCGCTCGGCCATTCCGGATAACACGCTCGATTCCGTGTTAAGCGGCTTGTCGTCCTCGATCTCCGAAGTATTCGCTTGGGGACTGATCCCCGCGGTGTTGTCGCTGGCTGCGGCCCTGTACATGCGCCGCGAGAAATATGATCCGAAAGCCGAGATGGACGCGATGGCGGCGGCTCACTGATTTTCAAGCCCGGAAATACGCCGGAGGCGGTTTCCGGGCTTTCCCTGCTTGATGTGGACTTGAACTCGAATCCGCGAACCGCGCCCGGGCAACAATATACGAGTAATTCATCATGCGCTATATGCGACAGCCCGGGAGGAACTCGAACGACATGTCTATGAGCACGATGAACGCCACGGAATTTATGGCCGCGATCAAGAACCGAAGAACGATTTACGCGCTTGGCAAGGAATCGACGATATCGGATTCGCGTATCCAAGAGATCGTGGAAGAAGCCGTCAAGCATACGCCGTCCGCCTTCAATTCCCAGAGCTCGAGGTTGGTCGTCCTGTTCGGGGAACAACACGACAAGCTGTGGAATATCACGACGGACGTGCTGAAGGCGATCGTGCCGCCGGATCAATTCCAATCGACGCAGGACAAAATGAACGGTTTCCGCGCGGGACACGGAACGGTACTGTTCTTCGAGGAAATGCAGGTCATCGAGAATCTTCAGCAACAATTCGCGGCGTACCAGGACCGGTTCCCCGTCTGGGCGCAGCAGACGAGCGCCATGCACCAGCTTGTCGTCTGGACGGCGTTCGAGGCGGAAGGGCTGGGCGCGTCGTTGCAGCATTACAATCCGCTTATCGACGACAAGGTGAAGGCGGAGTGGAGCTTGCCGGACAGTTGGCAGCTGATCGCGCAGATGCCGTTCGGGAAACCGACGGCGGGGCCGGGCGATAAACAGTTCCAGCCGGTGTCGGAGCGGGTGAAAGTGTTCAAATAGCGCGACAAGGCTGCCGGAAAATTTCCGGTAGCCTTTTTTGACGATTGCGCGCCTAGCCAAGTTAGGCACAACTAGCCGGTGAAAGTCCGGTCGAGGTAAGAGCCAAGTCGCCTCGTAGCTGACGGGCAGCTGG
>NZ_JBHSMH010000118.1:0-56252 GCF_042655365.1 Cohnella suwonensis
CGAATACGGGACTGACGAACGGCACGACTTACTACTATGTCGTCAGCGCGTCCAACGCCGCGGGCGAGAGCGCGAATTCGTCGCAAGTTAGCGCGACGCCGCAAAACGTAGCGAGCACTCTCGTCGCGCAATACAAGCTGAGCAATGCCAATGCGACCGACAACCAGATTTACGCGTCCTTCAACGTCAAGAACACCGGCACGACCGCCGTCAGCTTGAGCAACGTGAAACTTCGCTATTATTTTACGAAAGACGGCGCTTCGGGATTGAATTACTACTTGGACTATGCCCAAGTCGGATCGGGCAACGTCGGCGGAGCTTTCGCAAGCGCGTCGGGCACCAATGCGGACACGTATTTGGAGCTCACGTTCGGCGCGGGCGCCGGCTCGATCGCGGCGGGCGGCCAAACGGGAGACATCATGATCCGTATCGCCAAGTCCGATTGGTCCAATTTCAACGAAGCGAACGACTATTCGTTCGACGGGACAATGACGGCTTTTGCGGACTGGAATAAAGTGACGCTGTTCGCAAGCGGCACGTTGGCATGGGGTATCGAGCCTTAAAAATCATTCAAGGAGCTGAGAAAGATGTCAATTTCTTTGTCCAAACGAGCTTTAACGGCATTGATCGTCTGCGTAATGGTCGTAAGCAGCTTCTTCTCGTTAGGGGTTAGAAGCGTTTCGGCCGAAGCCCATGTCGATAATCCGTTCGCGGGCGCGACGGCTTACGTAAACCCCGACTATGCCGCTTTGATCGATACGTCGATCGCGCAGGTAAGCGACAGCAGCCTGATCGCGAAAATGCAGACGGTCAAATCGTATCCGACCGCCGTCTGGCTCGACCGGATCGTAGCGATCGCCGGCGGCGCCGCGAACGGAGGCCGCAAAAGCCTGGCGCAAACGCTGGACGCCGTGCTCGCCCAGAAGCAGGGAAGCACGCCGATCACGGTAACGTTCGTTATTTACGACTTGCCGGGACGCGATTGCCACGCTTTGGCGTCGAACGGCGAACTGCCGCTGACCGCGGCGGGGCTGCAAACGTACAAGACGCAGTACATCGACGCGATCGCCAGCGTGTTCGCCGATACGAAGTACCAGGACATTCGGATCGTAACGGTTATCGAACCGGACTCCCTGCCTAATCTTGTGACGAACCTGAACGATCCGGAGTGCGCGCAGGCGAACTCCACTAACATCTATCGGGATGCGACCCGATACGCGCTGGATACATTGCACGCGATCCCGAACGTGTATACCTACATGGACATCGGGCACTCCGGATGGTTGGGCTGGGACAGCAACCGCCAACCTGCCATAGACCTCTTTACTTCGGTGGTGGCCGGAACCGCGGCCGGACTTGCGAGCGTCGACGGCTTCATCAGCGACACGGCGAACACGACGCCGCTGGAGGAACCTTATTTAACGAATCCGGATATGACGATCAACGGGCAGCAGTTGAAGTCGGCGAGTTACTACGAATATAATCCGTACTTCGACGAGGTGGATTTCACGGCTGCGTTGTATACCGGCTTCGTGGCGAAGGGCTGGTCTCCCAACATCGGCTTCCTGGTCGACACCTCCCGCAACGGATGGGGCGGAGCGAACCGGCCGACGGGAGCTAGCGGCACAACGGTCAACGCTTACGCCGACTCCGGCCGGATCGATAAACGTCTCCACCGCGGGAATTGGTGTAACCCGAGCGGCGCGGGAATCGGCCAACCGCCTCAGTCATCGCCACCCGGCTACGCGGCATCGCATCTGGATGCGTTCGTGTGGGTGAAACCGCCGGGCGAGTCGGATGGCGCGAGCTCGGAGATCGCGAACGACGAGGGCAAGGGCTTTGATAGAATGTGCGACCCGACCTACACGAACGCAAACGGCACGCTGACGGGCGCATTGCCGGGAGCGCCGCTATCGGGTCACTGGTTCCACAATCAGTTCGTGCAGCTCGTACAGAACGCCTACCCGGTTATCCCCGGCGGCACGGTGACTGTACCGGCGGCGCCGAGCGGACTGACCGCGACGGCGGGCAACGCGCAGGTCGCGTTGAACTGGACGGCATCGAGCGGCGCGACGAGCTACACGGTCAAGCGCGCGACAACGAGCGGCGGTCCGTACGCGAACGTGGCGACCGGCGTGACGGCGACGAGCTACGCGAACACGGGTCTGACGAACGGCACGACGTATTACTACGTCGTCAGCGCTTCGAATTCGGCGGGCGAGAGCACGAACTCCGCGCAGGCGAGCGCGACGCCGAGCGCGGGCACGCAGATTCCCGCCGCGCCGACGGGACTGACCGCGACGGCGGGCAACGCGCAGGTCGCGCTGAGCTGGACGGCATCGAGCGGCGCGACTAGCTATACGGTGAAGCGCGCGACGACGAGCGGCGGACCGTATACGAACGTGGCGGCCGGGGTGACGGCGACGAGCTATACGAACACGGGACTAACGAACGGAACGGCCTATTATTACGTGGTTAGCGCTTCGAATTCTACGGGCGAGAGCGCGAACTCCGCGCAGGCGAGCGCGACGCCGAGCGCGGGCACCCAGATTCCCGCCGCGCCGACAGGCTTGACCGCAACGGCGGGCAACGCGCAAGTCGCGCTGAGCTGGACGGCATCGAGCGGCGCGACTAGCTATTCAGTGAAGCGCGCGACAACGAGCGGCGGACCGTATACGAACGTGGCGACCGGGGTGACGGCGACGAGCTATACGAACACGGGACTAACGAACGGAACGGCCTATTATTACGTGGTTAGCGCTTCGAATTCTGCGGGCGAGAGCGCGAACTCTTCGCAAGCCAGCGCGACGCCGAGCGGCGGAGGCGGTACGAGTACCCTCGTCGCGCAATACAAGCTGAACAATAGTAACGCGACCGACAACCAGATTTACGCTAACTTCAACATCAAGAACACCGGCACGACCGCCGTCAGCCTAAGCAACGTGAAGCTGCGCTACTATTTCACCAAAGATTCGAGCGCCGGCCAGAACTTCTGGTGCGACTACGCCCAAGTCGGAACGAGCGCCGTCAGCGGCTCGTTCGCGACGGTCAGCCCGGCGGCAACCGGGGCGGACACGTATCTGGAAATCTCGTTCGGTTCGGCGGCCGGCTCGATCGCGGCGGGCGGACAGACGGGAGACATTATGATCCGAATCGCCAAGTCCGACTGGACGAACTTCAACGAGGCGGACGATTACTCGTTCGACGGAACGAAGACGTCCTTCGCCGACTGGAACAAAGTGACGTTGTATCAAAGCGGAACATTGGTTTGGGGAACAGAACCCTGACCGAAACAGCATAAGCAAGGAAGGCAAGTTCGACTGTCTTAGCCTCATCGAAAAAGGTCTCAACTCCGCCGTAAAGCGGAGTTGAGATTTTCCATTCAGCAAGAAGTCACCAAAGTGATAAGTCGGTCATCCTAGGAGCTAGATCAACCGATTCCTTTTCTTGTACAATTGTTCTAAGGTCTGTCTAGAGTCGACTGCTCTAGTTCTTGATCGGGTCGGACGAGAAAAAGGAGGGAACTGATGGACAACGGAAGATCGGTGGATAGCAGTTGGATATTGCCCATTCGTATTTCGGTGAGAAGATGGCATATTCCCTTACCCGATCGCGATCGCAATCTATTGGAATATGCTCTATGCAATGTGTCCGACGAATTGATCAGGCATTCGCTTTCCGGCGCGACCGTACGCGTGCGGCACGGTACGGCGGTATTCCTGTTCGGGTTGTCCGAGCCAAACCCGATGATACCCGGATTGGAGCATCGCTGCAGGCAACTGCGGAAAGTCGCCCACACTTCACTGTACGCGGACGTAGAGATTGAGATTGGGCAATCGATGTCGATGCGCGAGCTTCCGCAAGAGAAGATGGACGGTTCGTTCGCGGAACAACGGCACGATCCGGTACTGAGCATGAAGCAGGTCTGTTATTCCGACGATACGTCGCTGAGGCGTATTTTAACCTATATCGAGGAGCACTTGTTAGATCAGTTGACCCGGGAAGACATCGCGCATTACGTGCACTTCCACCCTTCCTATCTCTCGCGGTTTTTCCGCAAGAAAACAGGGTGGTCGCTATCCGAATACATCGTTCGGCAACGGATAGAATACGCGAAGGAGATGTTAGAGCAATCGGAACTTCGCATTAGTCATATTATGAGTCAGCTTGGGTACGACAATCTATCCCATTTTACCCGATCCTTCAAGAAAGTCACTGGCTACACTCCTCTGCAATACCGCAAAAAAATACAATAGACGAAGTCAAAGCAAAGAAGCACCTCTTCCACATCGAATTGTGGTAGAAGGTGCTTCATTATTTAGCTTTGCGATAAACTCGCCAAGGGCTGATTCTTTACTCCATCAGAGCGAGAACCGCCTCGGAGCACTTGGCCGGATGGTATTCGGCGTTGCGAAGCGCGAGAAGAGTGTCCCGGTGCTGATCGGTCGCGTAAGGCTCCTGGATGAGCCGGAACCAGCGGTCTATCGTCTCGGTCGTCGTCATGAGCTCGCCGAAGCCATGGGTGACGAAATATTCGGCGTTCTCTTCTTCTTGGCCGGGAATCGGCTCGTAGAACAGCATCGGAATGCCTTTGGCCATGCCTTCCGTGCAAGTCATGCCGCCCGGTTTCGTCACGAGCAAGTCCGACACGTCCATCAGCTTGTTGATTTCCTTCGTGTAGCCGATGACGTGAATGTTCGGATGCTGGAAGCGGGGGTCCGCCAGCAGCTTCTCCCTTGCTTTGTCGTTGTTGCCCATGCACAGAATCAATTGGGCGCGTTCGGCGTATCCCGCCATGTACTCGACGAGCTCTTCCCCGTACAGAAGGCCCCAGCCGCCGCCCATGACGAGCACGGTAGGCATGTCCTTCAGGTTGAATTCCGCCAGCGTCTCGGCCCGGTCGTGCGGGTGCCAGAAGTTCGGATGCACCGGAATGCCCGTCACCTCGATCGAAGTCGGCGGAACGCCGCGGGCGATCAGCTTGTTCCGCACGGCGGCGGTGCTGACCAAGTAAGTATTCACTTCCGGGTTCGTCCACGTCGCGTGCGCGTCGTAATCGGTAATGAGCGTATAAAGAGGAACGTTCAGCCCCAATCTCTTCAACCGGCTGACGACGGCGTTGGGGATCGGGTGCGTGCATACGATGGAATCCGGCTTCAATTGGCGTACGACGTCGGAAACTTGATTGTAAAATAACCGGTGCAGCGCGAATTGCGTAACCCGGTTGAGCGATTTATGATACCCGCTGCGGTACATTTTGCCGACCAGCTTGGGCTGTTTGCTTACGGTTTTGCGGTAGGCGGACAATATCAACGGGCCGATGACGGGATTCAGGAAAGTTCCCAATTCGATAACGCGCGTCTGTATGCGGGGCGACAGCTGTCGCAGCCCTACCGCTAGCGCGTAGGCGGCTTGCGTATGTCCGGTTCCGAAACCTTCGGAAAGCAGCAGAACTCTTTTTTTGCGCATTAGAAATAATCCCCCACTTTACCTAACTCCATTTTACGCCGAAGAGAAGCCCGGAACAAGTGGTACAATGATAAGAAGCGAACAGGAGGAGGAATAGTATCTAATGAAGCCAATCGAATCGGCGTCACAACTTGTGAGAATCAGCTATAAAACGGGGGAATATGTCGGAGAAGCCGTGGACGGGGACGACCGGAGAATTCTCGTGAAGGTGCTAGCCGTCCTTCGCCATCCGACGCAAGGAGACTTGCATAGCGAGTTCGATCCGGACGCGGCGATCTTCCACGAACGCAAGGCGCTTTCCTACACGGAGAAGGCCTGGGTGCCCGCGCAGACGGTCAAGCCTTACGGCGGCGCGCTCCCGGACTATCGGGAAAGCCTGAAGGCGGCGCTCGAGGCGGAGGTCGCCAGAATAGACAGGCTGAGGCGCTGGTCGGAGAAATGCTTGGAGAAGCTGGGCGAAGCGCGTAAAGATTACGGGATGTGAACGTGAGGCATAAGTCTCATTTTGGCGACGGGAAACGATCTTTTCCGCGTTTCGTCTTCAGGAATCATCTTCCAATGCCGTTATAGAAGGTAGACATTCCGTCTGAAAACGGTGTTATGGAGGATTCCCGATCGATGAAAACCTGGAACAATCAAGCGAAAGCCCATTCCTCGTCGTCCCGTTCCCGTGCCGCAGGCAACCGCTTCACGGCGGCGGTTCTCGTCTTCGCGATGCTCTTCGGCGTTCTTGGAGGCGTCGCTTCGGCAGCCGACGAGACGGTTAACAGCGTATATATTACGCCCTCTACGCAAACTTCCAAGCTATATGTCGACGATAATTCGTTGACGTTGACCGCCTACGCGGACATCGCGAACGTCTCGTCCGACAGGGACGTGACCGCCGACGCGACCTGGACGTCGAGCTCGACGTCGGTCAAAGTCGTCAAAGGCGTCGTCACCGCCAGCGGCGCGGTTAATTCCGCGACGATCACGGCCAGATACAATTCCGTGTCGAGCACGTTCTACGTGACTTCGGAATACGCTTACGATTCCCTGAAGTTGAAGCAAGGTTCGGCGGATGCGCCGGACTCGCTTACGCCGGATCTTGGACCGGACGTCGTGCTGACCGCCTTCGGCGTGACAGGCGGTTCGGAAAGCGACGTCTCTTCGTCGGCGACGTGGACGAGCTCCGCTACGTCCGTCGCGACGGTCGAGAACGGCACGGTCAAGCTGCTCGCGGAAGGCACGGCGACGATTACGGCCAAGTACAAGGGTCGTACCGATACCGTGAAGCTGACGGTTAACAATCCGTACGAATCGATTTCTTTGTACGACGGTAGCGCTGTTGTCGACGGTCCGCTGGAGATGTATATCGGTAACGGCGCGAAAAGCCTGATCGCGAAAGCCGAACTGAAGTCCGGCGGAGAGGATCCCGTCATTACTAGCCTAGCGACTTGGACGAGCAGCAATGCGGCGATCGCCAAGGTAGACGCTAATGGCAACGTGACGCCTGTCGGCACGGGTACTGCGATCATTACCGCGAAGCGTTTTGGTGTATCGGATGCCGTTACGGTCATCGTCAGGAATGTCTACGAGGCATTAAAGATTTCGCCGGATAAGGCGATTAACGTGGCGCTTAACGGCGCTCCGGTTTCTTTGACGGCATCGGCGGCCAAGGATGGCAAGTTCGCTGACGTGACGTCGAGTGCGGAATGGAAAATTTCGGACGCAGATCAAGCAGTCGCTATGATCGCCAAATCCGGCGATGGCAAATCCGCTATCGTGACGCCGAAGGGAGTCGGTTCGGCGACGGTCACGGTTACGTATAACGGCTTGTTCCGTTCGCTTTCCGTGACGGTATTCCCGACGCTCGAGAAGCTCGAGATCGGCAAAGACTCGCTCGACGCTTTCGTCGGCGACTCGGCGACTCTTCCGACCGTAACGGGCACGACGCTGTCCGGCGAGACGAAGGACGTCAGCAAGCTCGTTCAGTGGACGGTCGTCCCCCAAGCGGCGAGCGCAGATGCAGCTGCCGACGATTCCGCCGTGCTGTCCATCGAAGACGGCAAGTGGAAGGCGCTGAAGGAAGGTACGGTTACCCTTCGCACCGCAGTCGATAACGGATCCAACAATATCGTCTCCGACACGTTCGTCGTGAACGTGCACAACAAAATCCTGACGCTCATTCCTTCCGTCGATAACGTCAGCGTCGTCATCGGCAAGGAAGTGTCGCTTCCGACGGTGAAGCTTATCTACGAGAACGGAGACGAAGCGACCATCACCGACCAAATCGTCTGGAAGTCGTCGACGGCGAACCTGCTCGTGAAGACGAAGACGATGAAGGGTCTTCTCCCGGCGACGGCGACGTTAACCGGTACGTATCTCGGCAAGACGGTCAAAGTAAAAGTGACGGTCGAAGAAGAATTCGTGTCGTTCGATATTTCGCCGAAAAGCGTAAGCGTGACGCTGAACCGTTCGCAGACGATTAAAGTGACGGCGACGACGAAGAGCGGCAAGAAAGTATCGATCGGCTCCCGCATCGACTGGAATCCTTCCTCGGAAGGCATCGTAACGGTGAACGGCTCGTCCGTGAAGGGATTGGCCGAAGGAAGCGGCAAGCTGACGGCCAAAGTACAAGAGAAAACGTTGGAAGTGCCGTACGTCGTTACGGCGAAGCTCACGAAGCTGACGGCTTCCCTTACTTCCGTTAAGCTCGCGACCGGCGGAGAACAATCCGTAAGCCTGACGGCGGCGTTCGAGAACGGCAAGACGTCGGCTCCGACGACGCTGGCGGCTTGGACGACGTCCAAAGCTTCCGTGGCGACGGTCGAGGACGGCAAGATTACCGCTAAGGGCAAAGGCACGGCAACGATCAAAGCCGCCTTCGGCGGGAAGACGGTCACGATCAGAGTCACGGTCAAGTAAAGGCTAACGAAGAGCGCAAGAAAGCTCCCTCCGAAATCAATATAACGGGTTCCGTTTTGAGGTGCAAAAGGGGCAATTGACACCTCAAATGACAATGAAATTGACGCACATTTTGAAAGCCGAAAATCCTTTATTCATAAGGATTTTCGGCTTATTATTTCAAAATTGACACCTGAAACGACATGCATTATTTCGTTGCAATAAAATTATTGCATCAAAATTTATCACGCCATTTTCCATGTCATAAAGAATGACTTACAAAGCTCTTGAGACAGGAGATTGTTCGAAAAATCGTACAAAGCAGGCAGGCAATAGTCTTCAGGCAGGTGATTTGTGTGAAAAATCGTACAATACAAGCTGGCAGTTATCTTTAAACGGAGGTTTTGTACGAAAAACCACACTAAATGGGCAGGAAGTCGTATTGAGTCAGGGGCATTGTACGAAAAAACGTACAAAACATGACCCCAAACCTCGACATCGCATGAGAAAGCAATCTTAAACAACAATTGCGCAGAAAAAAGATAAGAAAAATGACGATCACTGATGTTGTCAGTTTGAGCGTCATTTTTCTTGTCAATTCGATGCTTTGCACCCGAAAACGGAACCCGTTAGAAATCAATCGGGGGAGCTTTCTTTTTGGGCATGCTAGCTATAATCGGTAAGGCAGTCGTCAGTAAGCGATCAGAGATTAATAAAAGCGGTTTTGAGTTTGTTGCGGAAGACGACTTGGTAATCGAGCGAGTCGCTGACGACAGCGAGCGGTACATACGTTTTCGTGAATTTGCCTATCTGCTGGAAGTAAGCCGGCGTCGCAAGCGGCTTGGCCGATCCATCGACGACGATCGTTTTCGCGCCGATGGTGATGACGACCGTTTTGCCGTTTTTCGAGAAGGTGACCGATTTCGTCTTCTGATCCCAATTCCAATTGGCGCCGATCGCGTCGGCCAAGTCGGTAATGGCCAGGAAGTTCGTGCCGTTCTTGAAGACGGGCTTGTTCTGCGTTTCCTTGCCGTTGATGACGATCGTGTTGACGACGTCGGCGGGACGCGGAGCCGGCGTTCTGTATTCGTACCAGACGACGTCGGAGAACGCCTTGGCGATCGTCTCGTAGCCGGCCTGGGAGGGGTGGATATCGAAGCCGTCGAAGGCATTGAAATGCGTTAGGGAGCTCGACTTTTCCTGGAAAGGATCGAACACATGCGCAACCTTCACCGGCACGCCGGCGGCGGTCAGCTCGGCGGCTTTCGCATCCACTGTCTCGGATAACGTCTTTCCGACTTTATCCAAGTCCGCGTATAGTTCATGGGACGGCATCAGCGGCAGATATTGATCAGCGAGCACGATCTGGGCGTCCGGCGCGAGCTTATGCAACAAAATCATCGTTTTATCCAAATCTTCTGTATACTTATTCATTGTTTCGACGGTCTTATCTTGTATAATTTGTCGTGCGGCGGTCGAATCTTTGCCCGTGGCGGCTTTGACGATTTCGCCGAAATCGTTCGCGCCGATCGTCAGGACGACGAGATCGGCTTTGGCCAAATCCTTGCCGAGCTCCGGCGCTTTCTCGGCCGTGTCGTTCGCCTGCTTCAGGGCGTCGACCGCGAAGGTCGGAGGAAAGTCCTGCAATTCGGAAGCGGTCGTCGCTCGGTTTTCGGAAGCGGCTTGCAGGAAATTCGCGAGGCCGGGCGTCGTCAAGCCGAGAATCGCGTAATTATCCAGCTCCGAACGGCCGTGGAACAGCGCTTGCTCGTAGACGCGTTCGACGTAGCCGTAAGGCACGGATTGCAAATTCATGCCGGGCTCGTAACCGGTGCCGATCGAATCGCCGAGCGCGACGATGTTGTATCCGTCGTTCGTCGGGGTCCCTTCGCCAGCAGCGTAAGCAGCGGAAGTCGAGCTGAATACCAACGTGACGGCGAAAAGGGGGACAAGGGACTTGCGATAGCTTTTTCTCATCGGAATGATTCCTCTCCTTAAACGTTCGTTATCGACATTATAAAAAAGATTAAATTGCCATCCTTCTGGCTACGGTGGTAAAATGATTGAATAAATTAAGCGAATTTTTATGAACTATTGCCGCGATTGTCCTCGGAAACGTTCAGTTTTTCCTCTGTTTTCGTCGTTCGATCATAACTTTTCCCTCCGATAGTTCCATTTTAGGCCAAATGGGCAGGGATGAGAAGCCGCATCGCCAATTTTCCTAAACTGCGTAAGAAAGGTTGATATAGCATGATAGAAATGCATAAAGGTCTACCGGTCAAACAAGGGATGTACGATCCGCAGTTCGAGAAAGACGCATGCGGCATGGGATTCGTCGCGCATATTAAAGGAAAGAAATCCCATGAGATCGTCGAGCAGGCGCTGACGCTTCTGTTCAACATGGAGCATCGCGGCGGCCAAGGCAGCGAACCGAGCACCGGCGACGGCGCGGGCATTCTCATGCAAATACCGCACCGCTTCTTCCAGTCGGAGACGGAGAAACTCGGCTTTAAGCTGCCGGAACCGGGCGACTACGCGGTCGCGATGGTGTTCCTGCCGACGGAAGAGTCCGTTCGCCGCAACCACGAAAGCATCTTCGAAGCGATCGTCGCCAAGGAAGGACAGACGCTGCTGGGCTGGCGTACCGTTCCGACGAACGACTCGATGCTGGGTCAATCCTCGAAGAAGGTAAAGCCTTTCGTCCGCCAAGCGTTCATCGCACGCTCGGACGCGTTGGCAAGCGACATGGCGTTCGAGCGCAAGCTGTACGTCATCCGCAAGCAGGCGGAGCAAGCGATTCGCTTCGGCGGCATCGAGGGCGCGGACATGTTCTATTTCCCGAGCTTCTCGAGCAAGAAGATCGTCTACAAAGGGATGCTGACGACCGAGCAGGTCGGCCGGTTTTATCCGGAGCTGCGCGAACCGACGCTGGAAACGGCGCTGGCGCTCGTCCACTCGCGGTTCAGCACGAACACGTTCCCGAGCTGGGAGCGCGCGCATCCGTTTAACTATTTGATCCACAACGGCGAGATCAACACGCTCCAAGGCAACGTCAACTGGATGCGCGCCCGCCAGACGCTGTTCCAATCCGAGCTGTTCGAGGGCGACCTGGAGAAGGTCAAACCGGTCATCGCTCCGGACGGTTCCGATACGGCGATGTTCGATAACACGTTCGAATTCATGTATTTGTCCGGACGTTCGATGGCTCACGCGGCGATGATGATGGTACCGGAACCGTGGCAGAACAACGAGCTGATGGACGAGGAGAAAAAGGCGTTCTACGAGTACCACGCGTGCTTGATGGAGCCTTGGGACGGTCCCGCGGCGGTCGGCTTCACCGACGGCGTGCAAATCGGCGCCATCCTCGACCGCAACGGTTTGCGTCCGGCCCGTTATTACGTCACGAAGGACGACTTGATGGTTCTCGCTTCCGAAGCGGGCGTCATCGATCTTCCGCCGGAAGATATCGTTCTGAAGGACCGTCTCCGTCCGGGCCGCATCCTTCTCGTGGACACGAAGGAAGGCCGCATCATCTCCGACGAAGAAGTGAAGCGTTCGATCGTCACGGAGCACCCTTACCGCGAATGGCTGAACGATCATCTCGTCGATCTGGAAGACCTTCCGGAAGCGGCCGAGCTGCCGGAGCCGAACCACGATACCGTTCAACTGCGCCAACAGGCGTTCGGCTATACGTTCGAGGACATTCGCAAGGTGATCGAGCCGATGGCGCTATCCGGCGCCGAGCCGCTCGCTTCGATGGGCTACGACGCGCCGCTGGCCGTCTTGTCCGACAAGCCGCAACGGTTGTTCAACTACTTTAAGCAATTGTTCGCTCAAGTCACGAACCCGCCGATCGACGCGATCCGCGAGGAAATCGTCACTTCGACGTACACGACGGTCGGACCGGAGCGCAACTTGCTCAATCCGGAACCGGAAAGCGCGCGCCAGATCCGCTTGTACACGCCGATTTTATCGAACGAGGAGTTCGCGAAGCTGCGCCACGTGCACCGTCCAGGCTTCAAGTCGATCACGCTGCCGATCTTCTTCCCGGCGAAGGACGGGGAAGACGGCCTGCGCGCCGCGATCAAGGTTCTGTGCGAAGCGGCCGATCGCGTCATCGCCAAAGGGCATAACATTCTGATCTTGTCCGATAGGGGCATCGACGCGGACAACGCGGCGATCCCGTCGCTGCTCGCGGTCTCTTCCTTGCATCACCACTTGATCCGCCAAGGCACGCGGACGAAGGTCAGCATCCTGCTCGAATCCGGCGAGCCGCGCGAAGTGCACCACTTCGCCCTGCTGCTCGGCTACGGCGTGAGCGCGGTCAATCCTTACCTCGCGTTCGAGACGCTCGACGACTTGATCCGCCAAGGCATGCTGCGTAACATCTCGCACGATAAAGCGGTCAAGAACTTCATCAAGGGCGCGACCAAGGGCGTCGTCAAAGTGTTGTCCAAGATGGGCATCTCGACGATCCAGTCTTACCGCGGCGCGCAAATCTTCGAAGCGGTCGGACTGAACTCGGAAGTGATCGGCCAGTACTTCACGGGCACGGCTTCCCGCATTCAAGGCATCGGCTTCGACGTGATCGCGCGGGATACGCTCGTCGCTCACGAGCGCGCTTATTCCAAGCAGCCCGGAGGGGAACGCGAGCTTGATTCCGGCGGCGACTACCAGTGGCGCAAAGGCGGAGAAGAGCATCTCTTCAACCCGCAGACGATCCACACGCTGCAGATGGCGACCCGCACGGGCAATTACGACACGTACAAAAAATATTCGGCTCTCGTGCAAGGCGAATACGACGAGACGCGGACGCTCCGTTCGCTGCTGCAGTTCAAATTCGACCAGCCTCCGGTTCCGATCGAAGAAGTCGAGCCGCTCGAGTCGATCTTCAAGCGGTTCAAGACGGGGGCCATGTCGTTCGGTTCGATCAGCAAGGAAGCGCACGAAGCGCTCGCGATCGCGATGAACCGCATCGGCGGCAAGTCGAACTCCGGCGAAGGCGGCGAAGATCCGAACCGCTATATTCCGGACGCGAACGGCGACTCCCGCCGCAGCGCGATCAAGCAGGTGGCATCCGGCCGCTTCGGCGTCACGAGCTACTACTTGTCCAGCGCGGACGAGATCCAGATCAAGATGGCGCAAGGCGCGAAGCCGGGCGAAGGCGGACAACTCATGGGCCGCAAAGTGTATCCTTGGGTCGCCGAAGTACGCGGCACGACGCCGGGCGTAGGCCTGATCTCGCCTCCGCCGCACCATGACATCTACTCGATCGAGGATCTTGCGGAACTGATCCACGACCTCAAGAACGCGAACCCTCGGGCTCGCATCAACGTAAAGCTCGTATCCGAAGTCGGCGTCGGCACGATCGCGGCCGGCGTGGCGAAAGCCCGCGCGGACGTTATCCTCGTCAGCGGATACGACGGCGGTACGGGGGCTTCTCCGATCGGCTCGATCCGCCATGCGGGCTTGCCGTGGGAGCTCGGCCTCGCCGAGACGCACCAGACGCTCATCCTGAATAACCTACGCGACCGCGTCGTCGTCGAGACGGACGGGAAAATGATGACGGGACGGGATATCGCCATCGCGGCGTTGCTCGGAGCGGAAGAATACGGCTTCTCCACGGCCCCTCTCGTCGTCGTCGGTTGCATCATGATGAGAGTATGCCAGCTCGACACTTGTCCGGTCGGCGTCGCGACTCAGAACCCGGAGCTTCGCAAGAAGTTCATGGGCGATCCGGATCAAGTCGTGAACTTCATGCGATTCGTCGGAGAAGAATTCCGCGAGATCATGGCGCAGCTCGGCTTCCGCACCGTCGAAGAGATGGTCGGACGGGTAGACCGCCTCGACGCGAAGCAAGCGATCGGCCATTACAAGACGCAAGGCATCGATCTGACGCCGCTCTTGCATATGCCGGAATTGCCGGAAGGTTCGTTCCGCTACAACGTCAAAGGCCAACACCACTTGCTCGAGGAATCGATCGACATGATTTCGTTGCTCGACGCGGCGGCTCCGGCTCTGAACGACGGAGCTCGCGTGGAAGGCACGTTCCCGGTCAAGAACACGAACCGCGTCGTCGGCACGATTCTCGGCTCGGAAGTGACGAAACGTTACGGCAAAGACGGTCTGCCGGCGGATACGATCAAGTTCCACTTCGTCGGAACGGCCGGTCAAAGCTTCGGAGCGTTCATGCCGAAGGGCATGACGCTCACGCTCGAAGGCGACTCGAACGACTATGTCGGCAAAGGATTGTCCGGCGGCAAAATCGTCGTGTATCCATCCGGCAAAGCGTCGTTCGTGGCCGAAGATAACGTCATTATCGGAAACACGGCGTTCTACGGCGCGACGAGCGGCGAAGCTTATATCCGCGGCACGGCAGGCGAACGGTTCGCGGTGCGGAATAGCGGCGTGAACGTCGTCGTCGAAGGCGTGGGCGACCACGGCTGCGAGTACATGACGGGCGGACGCGTCGTCATCCTCGGCAAGACGGGCCGCAACTTCGCGGCCGGCATGTCGGGCGGCATCTCGTACGTTATCGATTGGGACGGCCGGTTCGTCGACCGTTGCAACTTCGAGATGGTCACTCTCGAAGCGCTCGAGGACGAGAAGGAAGTCGCCGAAGTACGGACGATGATCGAGAATCACGTTTCCTACACGGGAAGCGATCTCGGACGACGGGTGCTCGCAGACTGGCCGAACGTGCTCGGCAAATTCGTGAAGATCATTCCGAAAGACTACAAGCGGATGCTCGAGCAGATCGCGAAAGTCGAAGCGCAAGGGTTAAGCGGAGAAAAAGCGCTTCTTGCCGCGTTCGAAGCGAACATGAAGGAGCTTTCCCGAGCGGGCGGCAACTAATCGAATAACGATTACGATAGAAGAACCGGAGAGGCGCATGAACGTGCGATTCTCCGGTTTTTTACTTTAGTCCGCGTTAATACGAGCCTGATTCGACAAAACTTCCGATAAAATAAAGCTGACATGACAGCATCTCTCGACACCTTCCGCAAGTCCTATCTTTTATACTAATTTTAACGAAATTATCCAGAATTGTAGAGAGGGTTTGGGGAGCGGAGATGGAAAAGGAAGCACCGATGGGCACGGAAGTCATGAAGCAGCCGTTGGAAGTGGACATCCGCAAGATTCTGGAACAATTGGGCATCAGGGAAGACAAGTGGAAGGAATTCACGAATCACGGATCAACTTAAGAAAACAAAGAGAGCTACAATACGCGGAATACATGAAAAAAACCTCGGCGGAACGGATGCATATGGCATCCTCCGCTCGAGGTTTTATTTATGTTCTGCGTTACGACGACCGTTAACCGTTCATGTTCCGTTCGGCCCGCACGAAAGCGATGAATCTACGCGCTTCCTCCGGCGACAGCTTGCGGCCGTCGACCGTCAGGGCGAAATGCTGAAGCAGCTGCTCGTCCGACAATTCAAGCTCGTCGGTAAATTGTCGAACTTCGGCATCCAAGGTGACGTTGGAATGGGGCGTGCGTCCTACGAGATAATCGATGGAAACTTGGAATAAGTCGGCTATTTTCCCGAGAGTTTCCGTATCCGGCTCCCTGCGGTTTTTCTCGTAATGCGATAATGCGGCACGAGAGATGCCGAGGGATGAGGCCAGTTCTTCCTGAGTCAAACCGCGTTGGTCTCTTAGGAAAGCGAGACGACTGCCGATGTTCATCATATCCCTCCAAGGATGTTCTTTGTTCCCATCATAATATGGATACAGAACAAATGCATTAATTGCGACAAAATGTCGCACTAAAATGTAGCATTATCAGCATATCCAAAATAGGAATCTAATAATCACGAGGGTTTATGGGGTATAATCATACATCTTGACTTGTTACAAAATGTATCGTAAAGTAAACCTGTGAAATTACGATACATTATGTAACCAATATGGATGCGGTGATGAAATGGAACCGGAATCGGAGAACGAGACGAATAGGAGAGAATACGTTCGATTCGAGACGAACGTTCCCTTATTCGCCGAATTGTCGTTAAGAAGCGTCGGGGGTCGCGAAATGAATAGCCGGAAGCAACGGGTCATCATCCATAACGTCAGCTTCGGCGGCTGCTGTTTCTCGACGTTTTTGCGAATGCCGGTAAGAGATGACGTCGAATGGACGTTAAAGCTGCTTCTCGGGAATTATCCCGCGACGTTAAGGGGCGTCATCGTCCATGCGGGAGAAGCGGAGGGCCTGTTTAACTACGGGGTTCGATGGGCGTTGACGGGACTCGAACGGCAGACGTTGCATTACCGGCTGAACGAATACGTTCGGAACGTGCTTGTCGGCAGTCCGCACATCCATACGATCTACAAGCAATTGACCCTCAGATACGAGGGCGGCCAATTCAAAAGATTCGACGTGACTTCGTAGACGGAGAGAGGATATCCAATGACCAAAAAACTCGCGATCAAACTGGCGGTGTATTCGGCGTTGTCGCTTGTCGCGATCGGATTACTAGCCGGCGGCTACGTCTGGTATTCGATGGATAAGACGATGAAGGCAATGTACGAGCCGCTGCCTTCGTCGAAGTGGGTAGAGCCGGCGTTCGAGCCGGAGCCGGAGTCGGAGCCTTCGGGGAATGGTAGGGGAGGCGCGACGAAGGAAGCGAGCGGGGAAGGCGCAGGAGAAGGGGAATCGCCGCAGGCTCCGGGAACCGTCGCGGCGGTTCCCGTGTCCGCATCGACGCCGGACGAGTCGCCAAAGACGTTGCTGAGCGAACGGGAAGCGCAGCGCATTCGGAACCCGAACCTCGGTAACGAGGAGCCTTTTACGATTCTGTTGCTAGGCGTAGATGAACGGGCCGGGGATCGCGGGCGCAGCGACACGATGATTTTGCTGACCGTTCAACCGAAGACGGGGTCCGCCCTGGCCTTGTCCATTCCGCGAGACACGAGGGCGTTCATGCCGAACTCCGGCAAATACGACAAGATCAATCACGCTTACGCCTTCGGAGGCACGTCCTTGTCCGTTCAAGCAGTCGAACAGTTATTCGGCGTGCCGATCTCCTATTATATGAAGACGAATATGGAGGGCTTCGTGAATATCGTCGATATCGTCGGTGGGGTGGACGTGAATAACGAGAGGTCTTTCGACTACGAAGGGGCGACTTTTCCCGTTGGGATGCAGCATTTAGACGGTGAACACGCGCTTCTTTATAGCCGCATGCGCAAAGAAGATCCCCATGGCGACTTCGGCAGGACGTCGCGCCAACGCCAGGTGCTGTCCGACGCGATCGACAAAGTCGTCAGAGTGAATTCGATCACGAAGCTGCCGAAGCTGCTGTCCCAGCTCTCGCAGTACGTCCGTACCAGCTTGACGTCGGGCGACATGATCGATCTCGCGATGAACTACCGTCCCGCGATCAAGAACGTGAAGACGTTGATCTTGCAAGGGCAAGGCAAGATGATCGGGGGCATCTACTACTACTCGGTTACGCCGGAGGCTAGGCGGTCGATTCAGAAGGAGATGCTGGAGCATCTCGGTTATTGAAGAGGCTCCGAGGCGAAGCAACACCGATTGACAATATTGTTGTTGACAGGCGCGGGAGTTTGTCCTATTTTGTAAATAGATACGAAATGTATAATTTAGAGACGTATTGTATATATAGGGGGCGCGATATGGAAAGAAACGTATTGTTTTACTGCGTGAAATGCGAACAGTTGAAAACGTTGGAGCAAGCGGGGGTCGTGTTCCGGACCGGGTATTTCCGCGTGTTGTATCCGCTTGGCTGTTGCGTCAACTGCGGCAACGCTACCAGATAAAGTTTGCATAAATTCAAGGCGCCATGGAAAAGAATTGGTATAATCGTATTGATCTTATTCTATTGGCGGAGGTTAGCTCATGGCAGAGTCAAATGTCGTACGCCTGCAGGACGTGACGAAAGTCATCGGCGGGCGCACGATTATCGACCGCGTTTCCTTCGAGGTTCGCCCGGGCGAAGTGTTCGGGTTTCTTGGCCCGAACGGGTCGGGCAAGACGACGACGATCCGGATGATCGTCGGATTGATGGGAGTGACGTCGGGAGATATTCGAATCGGAGAATACAGCGTACGCACGGAGTTCGCGAAAGCGATCGTTCACGTCGGAGCGATCGTGGAAAATCCGGAGATGTACAAGTTCCTAACGGGTTACGATAACCTGCTGCATTATGCCCGCATGAATCCTTCCATTACGAAGGAACGGATTCGGGAAGTGGTCGAGCTCGTCGGGCTTCAGGGGCGCATTCACGACAAGGTGAAGAAGTACTCGCTGGGCATGCGGCAACGGCTCGGCGTCGCGCAGGCGATCATGCACCGCCCTAAGCTCCTCGTGCTGGACGAGCCGACGAACGGCTTGGATCCGGCGGGCATTCGCGAGCTTAGGGACTATTTGCGTCGGTTGGCTCAGGACGAGGGGACGGCGGTTCTCGTATCCTCTCACCTTCTGTCCGAGATGGAGCTCATGTGCGACAGGGTCGCCATTCTTCAGAAGGGCAAGATCATCGACGTCCGCTCGATCCGCGGAGAGAGCGCCATGTCCGCCGTCGCTGACGAAGTGCAGTTCGAGGTCGACCATCCGGACGCCGCGCTCGGAATCCTGGAAGGCCAAGGCAAGGGGCGCGTCGAAGACGGCCTGCTGACGCTGGCGTCCGATCGCGCCGGAATCGCCGCGATTAACCGTAAGCTCGTCGAAGCCGGCATTAACGTGTACGGCATCCGCGCCAAAACCAAATCGCTCGAAGATCAATTCCTCGAGATGACGGGGAGTGAGACGATTGGCTAACTTTTTGAAGCTCGTTCAGAACGAGAACATGAAGGTGTTTCAGCGTGTTCGGACTTGGATCATGATCGGCATCATTATCGTTTTGCCTATTCTGATCTCCCTTGGCGTATATTTGTCCAACGGGGCTAAATCGAATTCCTACTGGTCGATGATGCAGACGGATTCGGCTATTCTTTATATTTTCATCATCATATTCACGGTAGTCGTGGCGGCTGAATCGGTGGCTGGAGAATTCACATGGGGGACGATCAAGCTGTTGCTCATCCGACCATGGAGCCGTTCCGCTATATTGCTATCCAAGTATGTCTCCATGCATATGTTCGCCTTAGCGCTTACGGCGATCGCGTTCGTCGTGACGTTTATCATCAACGTGATCCTTTTTAACGGCCCCGATGCTTCTGAAACAGCTAATTGGGATTATATTTTGAAGTACTACTTGTTCCAATTCATTGTATTGATGTTTATAGTGTCTTTCGGTTTCATGATGTCTTCGGCATTCCGCAGTGGAGGACTCGCGATCGGCTTATCGATCTCGTTGCTTTTCGCAGGTACGATCATTACAGGACCGTTATCGATCTCGAATAAGGCGTGGGTCGAGTATTTACCATTCATGCATATTGTCGGCCTCCTGTCGTACATCTCGGATTCGAACGGCCCATTCGAGAATCACCCGATGTCTCTCGGGTTCTCGCTGGCCGTGCTGGCCGGATATTTTGTTTTGTTTAACTTGGTGTCGTGGACGGTCTTCCGTAAGCGGGACGTGGCGGCATAGAAAAGTATTGAAATATGATGAACCTTGCGGTATTTGGACAAGACTCCGAATCTTTTGATTCGGGGTTTTTTACTTGACTTCCACAGAAAAAGCATCTAAATTAATGTTATTATTGATACGTAATGTATTAAAAAAATGAGGGACTACCGTGATTGATACACATTGTCATATTCTGCCGATGTGCGACGACGGGCCGGACCATTGGATGCAATCGTTGGAAATGGCTAGGGATGCAGTTAGGCAGGGCATTACAACGGTTGTAGCAACACCCCATCATAAGAAACATCTTTATTTCAATGGTTCGGACAAGATTAAGAAGATGGTCGAACAAATGAATGCGATACTGGCTTCGGAGGATATTCCCCTTAAGGTATGGACGGGGCAAGAATATCATCTGAACGCAGTTTATAGTAAGGGATGGGTTAAGGAATTTCCATTGGTTCTAGGTAATAGCAAATATGTTCTGGTAGAGCTTCCATCCCGTGATACGCCGAAATTCCTGCTCGCTTTTATTCAATATCTTAAAGAAAACGATATCGTACCTATCATCGCTCATCCTGAAAGGCATCTTCCGTTTATTCGGGAACCCAATCGTATGTACGATCTCATCGAGTCAGGCGTTCGATTTCAACTTACCGCACCTTCACTAGTTGGCCATTATGGAATAGAGGTACAACAAGCGGCTTGGACGATGGCGCGAAATCACTGGGTTCATCTGCTTGCTTCTGATGCGCATGACATTAACAAGAGAGGGTTTAGGCTTCGCGAGGCCTACTGGCTAATGGAGGCGGGTTTAGGGAAGGAAGCAGCGAGCTTCTTGAAGTCTAATGCGGAGCTGCTCGTGCAAGGGGGAACAATCGAGCAAGGAGCGCCGATTGTTCCCCTGAAATTAAAGCGGAAGAGATTGATTTCGATTTGGCGGTGAAAATGGGGCTCGTACGTCATGGAATCTAGAATTCGGAATATTACTCAGCGCGTGATAGGGTCCTGTCCGGCATGAATTCTGCCTCGCTTATTCCACTAACAATCCATTTGTTCGCAAGCAACTCCACATCCTCCTTATTCCGGTGCCCCACTTGAAGTCAGTTATTTCTTTCCACGTAAACGCGAACGGAGATAGGGTCCATTACGAGAAGGGCGCCTTCTTTTTGTGCTGCATTTTTTATTTTCTCGAAGGTCAAACCCTTTAAGTTGGTTAATGTATTGGTTATCAAACTATCTTTTGTTAAATCTTTAATTGCGGCGACAGCATTGAGGAAAACCTCGAAAGTTGCTTCACTTTCATCAGTAACGACATGAATCTGTTTTGTCGTAATTTCATTCGGAACAAAGGGTTGTCCCGACTTTTGGCCTAAAGATTGCTCCTCGGTATAAGTTCCGTTGTCCTAATCCACCGTAAATCCGTATGAAGTGAATAACATCTATATGATGGATTGAATTATATTCCACAATATGATACGATCTGTAACAGAATTATACGTTTTGTATTATGCATAAACTAGGAGGCGTCAAATTTG
The DNA here is from genome assembly GCF_042655365.1 of Cohnella suwonensis. Lineage (NCBI taxonomy): Bacteria > Bacillati > Bacillota > Bacilli > Caryophanales > Paenibacillaceae > Cohnella > Cohnella suwonensis. Next base: position 21,428 of record NZ_JBHSMH010000118.1, read on the forward strand.
TTCAAATCTCGTCGATTTATTCTATGTCTTATCGCATTTCTATTTATTTCTAGCTTAAACCTGAATCCAGCATCTGCACATCTAGCTGTGAATATTATGACACAGCACAACGATAACCAGAGAACTGGCGCCAATCTACAAGAAACCGTCCTGAACACTTCTAATGTTAACCCTGAAAAGTTTGGCAAACTCTATGATATACCGGTGGACGGTCATATATATGCACAACCGCTGTATTTATCGGAAGTGAACATGGATGGAATAGATCGTAATGTTGTTTTTGTCGCTACTATGCATAATACCGTTTACTGCATAGATGCGGATGATCCTAGCGGAAAAGTATTATGGTCTAAGAATTTGGGCCCTTCGGTGCCTCTTCCAGATCCCAACATCGGTAAGCCTGAAGGGTACCGTGACATTAAGGTTGAGATAGGCATTTTATCGACTCCAGTCATAGTTAAGGACGAGAGAGCTATTTACGTTGTTGCGATGACCAAGGAAGACGGTAAATATATTTATAGACTTCATGCTCTCGATTTAATCGATGGATCTGAGAAACTAGGCGGTCCGAAGACGATTACAGCTTCTGTTAAGAATTCTGAAGGTGAGCAAGTTAACTTTGTCAATAATAGGCAAGGTACACGTCCTGCATTGACCTATACTAACGGTAAGATTTACATTGGATCAGCTAGCTTTGGTGCCCAGATCCCTTATTATGGCTGGATATTGGGCTATAATGCTAAAACGTTGGAACAGGAGGTTGTTTTCAACACCGCACCAGATGCAGGAATGGGTGGAGTATGGCAGTCGGGCCAAGGTCTGGTGGTAGACCCGGAAGGTAATCTATATTTCCAAACCGGCGCTGGTGCTGCAACTTGGATGAACGACGGAGTAGACTATGGCGATACTGTTATTAAGATGAGTGGAGACTCTCCAGCTACAATCTTAGACTGGTTTACCCCTTATAATCATGAAGACTTACATTATTGGAATTTGGATTTAAGTTCCTCAGGCAGCATGTTGATACCTGGAAGTAAAACGTTGGTTGCCGGAAGCAAGGAAGGCAAGCTCTATGTATTAAACACAGATCATTTAGGGAAATTGAGTGATCAAGATGCCCAAGTTCAGGTCATACAAGATTCAGTAAAAAATATTCATGGATCACCTGTTTACTGGAACGGACCTGCCGGGCAATGGGTATATGTATGGGGTGAAGAGACCACGCTAAAAGCTTATCAGTTTGACGGCAATCGGCTTTCGAATGTACCTGTTTCACGGAGTTTGGAGGGAACACCTTATGGTATGCCGGGAGGATTTTTATCTATTTCCGCCCACGAAGATCAGGAGGGAACAGGAATTGTGTGGGCTAGTATGCCTTACAAGGATGATGCAAACCAAGCGACAGTTGAGGGAATCGTTCGTGCTTATGATGCAAATGATTTGACCCGTGAGCTCTGGAACTCAAAAATGAACGATGACCGCGATCATCTAGGCAATTTTGCAAAGTTTGTTCCTCCAACCGTAGCTAATGGCAAATTGTATATGGCAACATTTTCTGAAACGTTAAACGTATACGGATTGCTGTCACCTCCTGATCCAACTAGCCTCACAAGCTTAACGCTGAACGATGGCATCATTAAACCAGTTTTTAACAAAACGAATGATACTTATTCTGCCGTGGTCCCTTATGAAGTAGATACCGTGACGGTCCATCCTGCAGCTGCTGTCGGCTCAGTGATATCTGTAGACGGCAAGCAAGTACAAAGCGGACAAGCTAGTGATCCAATTCCTTTAATAGTAGGAACGAATCCTCCCATTCCGATTACAGTCACTGCGGGGGATGCAACGAAACAATACACCGTTTCCGTAACGCGTTCGGATTCCACAATATATGAAGCAGAGTACGCGCAACTATCCAAGGGCACTAAGAAAAACAACGATCATACCAATTATTCCGGCGATGGTTTTGTTGATGGCTATTTTACTATCAACGAAGGAGCAGCTACCACTTTTAACGTAAATGCTGAAGATGCAGGTTCTTATAATGTAGCCATAAGGTATGGCAATGGAACCGGCAGCAATAAAACTTTAACCATCTATGTCAATGGCAACAAAATTAAACAAACACAATTTCTATCTGCAGGGATTAACGATTGGGATACGTGGCAAGACAAGTTCGAATTGCTTACGTTAAATGAAGGAAGCAACACAATCGCTTTGCAATATGACGCAGGAGATACGGCGAACGTAAATCTAGATTACATCTCGATACCTGGAACAACGTCTTTACAAGGCAATGCGAATATTAAAGGTTTGACCCTGACGGATATCCAATTAAAGGAAACAGTGGAGAGCACGGTCTACCAATATACAGCCTCGGTTTCCAATGACATTAGTGCAACAATCGTCGTAGCCGAGGTAGAGAATACAGGGCATGCCACGTGGGCCGCTGAGGTTAACGGCGTTCCGATTGAGGGGCCGGTTCATCTAGAGGTTGGAGATACTACGATTACAGTCATCATTACCGCAGAGGATGGCACGCGCAAAGAATACAAAGTCGTTGTGACACGGGAGGCTGCGCCGCAGTACAACAACGCCATGTTAAAAGGACTAACCTTGGAAGGTATCACGTTGAACGAATCGGTGTCGGGTGCGGTCTACAAATATACGGCAACAACTCCATACGCGACACTCGCAACTAATGTAATACCTCAATTTGAAGAGGGACATGCGACAGCGGTGATCAAGCTGGGCGATGAAACGACAAACGGTACGGTTGAGTTGCAACCTGGTAGGAATGTAATAACCGTGGAAGTTACGGCGGGAGACGGATTAACCAAACAACTCTATACCATTGAAGTCACTAGAGAACTGGCATCCAGCAATGCATTACTATCAAGTCTGGCTATCGAGGGGACCAGTCTAACTCCGGCGTTTACAAGTGCGGAAAAGAACTATACGGCTACGGTTACTAGTAACACTGTCAATGTAACAGCAATGACACAAGACTCAAATGCAGCGAAAGTTATCAAACTCAACGGGCAAGTAGCGGCCAATCCAATTTCTTTGCAATTGGGTGTCAACAGCATAACCATAGATGTTACTGCCCAGGATGGAGCAACGAAGCTCACCTATACGCTGAAAGTAACGCGGAAAAACATCAGCGACGGCGGCGGTGACGGCGGTAGTGGTGGTGGAGGTGGTGGAGGTGGTGGCGGTGGCGGTGGTGGCGGTGGCGGTTTAGCCATACCACAGGATACACCACCGACACTCACTACGGATGCTTCAGGCAAGAAGATCTGGCTTGTAAAACCGAATAAGGACAAATTGATTTCACAGTTGGATCAAGCTGCTTCAGAAGTCGTCATTGACGGGACAACCAGTGAATCTGTGGATCAGCTCACAGTTGAACTGGCGGGAGCGGTGATTGAGAAGGCCAAAAAGGCAAATAAAGCGATCGTTATCAAAGGCAATGGGGTTCAGCTAACGCTGCCATCCGATCTATTCAGTGTGAATGTAGAGAGGGCCACCCTCAAGTTTGATATCCTTCAATCCAAGCATGAAGAAGAAATGCCTTTGGGCCAATTCATATCTCCTAGTTATGAGTTTACGTTAACAGGTGAAGATGGTGTGAAAGTTTCTTCGCTCAGCAAAAGCATGGTCATTTCATTCGACGTCGATGCATCAAAGATCAAAAATCCGAGTTATGCTCAGCTGTACCTGTTCAATGAGAAAACCCAAAAATGGGAGCATGTTACCGGATCTCTGCAAAATGGCTTAATGACAGCCTCAGTTACCCAATTCGCCCAATATGCCGTGTTTGAGACGCACAGAACATTTGCAGATATTCAAGGACACTGGGCACAGAAGGAAATTGAAAATATGGCTGTAAGGCAAATCGTAGAGGGCGTTACGGATACAACCTTCAAGCCGGATGCCAAAGTAACGCGGGCGCAATTCGTGACTCTCTTGGCAAGAGCCCTAAATCTTCATCATAAGGGTGGAAATCAATTTACGGATATTCCGTTAAATGCCTGGTACGCGGACTCCGTCAATGCAGCTTATGAGGCCAAAATCGTCAACGGCGTAGACGACGAAAAGTTTGGGCCTAATGATCTGATTACAAGGGAACAAATGGCAAGCTTGCTAGTCAAAGCTTATCAGTACGCAAGCGGAAAACAATTGCCGATGCCGGCAGGGAACGACGGCATCCCTTTCTCGGACGCTGCGGACATAAGCGGCTGGGCAAAGGAAAATGTAAGAATAAGTTCTGATCTCGGATTAATGGAAGGGGTAAATGGGGTGTTTAATCCCGATGATCCAGCAAGTAGGGCACAATCGGCCGTCGTTATTTTCCGATTATTAAGCTTGTTTGAGTAACAGTAACTTTCAGAAGCGATTAATGCTCCATTACATGCGAAGCCTAGCGATTACCGCCGCTGGTAAGACCAATAAATAAAAATGCAGTCGCCTTCTAACGAAGGACGACTGCATTTTTTTAATGCTGAAATAGAGTACCAGATTCAGATTAGCTTCTATAAATGTACCCTCCGTCAAATCGCTCCATTGTAGCGAGCTCGGTAGCTTGACACCGTGCCGCTCAAAGCCCTCCAGCGTCTTGTATACCGGGAACCCGGCGCGGCTAAGTTAGTCGCCCCAGCCGTGTCGCTTCTTCAATCGCTTGCAGCGCCGTTTCAAAGCCGTAGCATCCGGTAGCTGTTCCATTGTCGCTAACGTCTCCTTCAGCTCCGCATGCTCCAAACCATCCAGTTCCTCGCGCAGCTACTCAGGCATCGAGTTGCGCAATTGGCTGTTTCGCCAAGCACAAGGGTTCTGCAGCAACGCGGAATAAGAGCTGTGAGCCTTCTTATCGACGGGGATGTAACCCCACTCGTCCAGGATTAGGAGTTGGCACCGCCGGATCTCGCTCATGAGCCGCTCGAGTGTGCCACCTCGCTTGGCTTCCGCTAAACGCATCACGAGCACGAGATTGCGCCTTGCGCCTCGCTTGTATAAAGGTTCGCGGCGAAGCGACTCTCGTTCACGCGTTATACTCATTGCACTGCACCTCCAAACGGCTCAAAAAAAGTGTCGTAGACGCCAAGATCAACGCCGTTTCTTTCTTCGGGCTCAAATGTGGCCAGCCAGCACGACGCTGTTCGCACTCGTCAGTCGTCCAAGCTCTGCCGCTTGCTCCATCGCCTGCAGAGCGGTGTCAAAGTCATAACGTCCGGACAGATCATGCATCGTTTGCAGCGTCTCCTTGAGCCCCGCTCGATCGAGTCCGTCCATCTCTTCGCGCAAAGCCATCCACGAGAAACTTGCCGTAGCCATCGGTTTTCACGCGTGTTTAGCGGCAGGAGGCAAACGGCGCATTCAAGTAGCGATGGCTGCACCCACGGCGAAATGGTCCGCTGCCTCTTCCTTCGTGTTACAAATTGCATCTATTTTTATGATACGAATAGTAACAAGACTTCCGACAAAAATCTAGTTCGTATTTCTAAAATAATCATCGAAAAAACCTCGCAGGAAAAGGGATGCGTCAGGATCCTTCCCATGAAGTTTTTTGCGACGTGAAAAAATATGCTTGACATGATACTAATTGTATCATAAATTGAATGTGAAAGGATACATAGTGTAACTATTGAATGCGCATAAAAATGATTGTTGGAGGCTACGAAATGGAACTCACTATAAGAGATTATTTCAAAGTTTTGTACAGAAGGTGGTGGATCATTTGCACGTTTGTCGTACTAGCATGCGGGTTGACCGCCGGATACGATTATTTCTTTCCTAAGCCTGTATATGAAGCAAGCACGAAATTGATCGTGAATAATTCGAATCAGGGTCAAGTTAAGGATAGAGCAGATTCAAACGAAATCAGTTCCAACATCATGTTGATCGAAACCTACAAGGAGATTATTGCTACGCCAGCCATTATGGAAAAAGTGGTAGCTAATCATCCTGAAATCAATAGGGATATCAGTCAATTGATCTCGAACGTGAAAGTAAGCTCCTCCACGGGGTCGCAAGTTATGAGTATTTCCATTCGGGATTCTACGGTTCAGCAAGCCGTGCAAACTGTAAATGCAATTGCGGAAGTGTTTAAGCAAGAGATTCCAAAAATTATGAATGTTGATAATATAACCATTCTAAGCCGCGCCAAAACGAGTGATCACCAATCCCCGGTCTCATATGGAATTTGGTTCAAAACGTTAATTGCTCTTATTCTATCGCTTTTTGTATCTATCGGAATTGTATTTTTATTGGATCACCTTGACGACACTTTAAAGACTGAAAAGGATGTGGAAGCATACTTGCGCTTGCCGACGCTAGCTGCCATTTCCAAGATAAAGACGACGGCGATCAAAAAAAATGCGGATCCCGTAACTAAGAAAATAGGGAGCGAGAATATACATGTCAGTCTCAACCGGTAAGAACAAGTACAAGTACAGGTTAGTCTCTCATTACAATTCGAATCCTATCATTACGGAAGCCTATCGGACTTTGCGAACCAACATTCAGTTTGCCTCCGGCAATCATGAAATCAAGACGCTACTTGTCACATCGACTATTCCTAATGAAGGGAAATCTACCACGATAAGCAATCTGGCAATGACTTATGCCGAAATGAACAAAAAAGTATTGCTTATTGACGCAGATTTGAGAAGGCCGACATTACACCGCATCTTCTCCTCTTCTACAAGATTCGGATTGTCGAATTTACTAACAAACCAATGCAAGCTCGAGGATGCGATCACTGAAACATTCGTTCCTAACTTATCGCTCATCACTTCAGGGCCATTAATATCCAACCCATACGAACTGCTGGGTTCAAACCGAGTAGAAGAGCTGTTGAATCAATTGAAACCTCTCTACGACATGATCCTCATTGATTCGTCTCCCGTTCTAGCCGTATCGGATTCCCAGCTCTTATCGGTCAAGTGTGACGGCGTTCTCTATGTGATCAATTATGGCAAGGTTAAACGGGCAGCTGCTCAAAAAGCAATAACTTCTCTGAGTCATGCGGAAGCGAATGTGTTGGGCGTTGTCATTAATAATAAAAAAAGAATAGATCACGAAGCTGCCTATTATTGAACTCTATAAGCTCTAAGGTAATGTCTACTCTACCTTTATCAAAGTAGGCACTCGATCATGCCGTGGGTGGGAAGCCACCTTAGACGTATATCGTCATGGGTTTGATGTGAGGGGGGGTTAAATGCCCCGCTTTATTATATAAAAAATCGAGGTATGTCTTTTTACAATTTAAGATGACATACCTCGTTTTTTTATTTTCATTAAATACGGTTTTTAAAGGAGAGCACACATATGTTGAAAGTTAGAAAAGCCATTATCCCTGCTGCCGGTTTGGGCACTCGATTCCTGCCTGCTACAAAGGCAATGCCAAAGGAAATGCTGCCGATCGTCGATAAGCCCACCATCCAATACATTGTCGAGGAGGCCGTCGAATCGGGCATTGAAGATATTATCATCGTCACCGGCAAAAACAAACGGTCGATTGAAGATCATTTCGACAATGCCTTCGAGTTGGAGAAGGCTCTATTGGAAAAACAAAAACTGAAATTGCTAGAGGAAGTTCAAAGGTCAAGCAACATTGTCGATATCCACTATATTCGCCAGAAGGAACCAAAGGGATTGGGACATGCGGTTTGGTGCGCGCGCAAGTTCATCGGCGACGAACCGTTTGCCGTGCTGCTGGGCGATGACATTGTCAGGGCCGAAACTCCATGTTTGTTGCAATTAATCCAGCAATTCAATGTTATGCAAAGCTCAGTTATCGGGGTACAGCCTGTGTCGAATGACGATGTCAGCAGATACGGGATTATCGTACCTGGAGAAAGATACGGCAACCTTTATGAAACGAATGGCTTCGTCGAGAAACCCGAACGGGATATGGCACCGTCAAATTTGGCCATTATGGGTCGATATATATTGACTCCGGAGATTTTCGGCTTTTTGGAAAATGCAGAAAGAGGAACGGGGGGAGAAATTCAATTAACGGACGCGATCCAGAAGCTGGCAGAACTCGAAAGGGTGTATGCCTACCAATTCGAAGGCACTCGCTATGATGTCGGCGAAAAGCTTGGATTTATCTTAACCACGATTGACTTTGCTTTGATGAATAAGGAACTTCAGTTGCCTCTAATGAAAGCTTTGGAAGAGATTATTCGACGGAATAGCACATTGACAAGATAGGAGTTAGAGAGATGAGCATGCAGGAGCTTAAAGCAACATTAGAAACACAACAGTACATAGGGTTACAAAAGATTCAACGACACCGTGAGCGACCCTCCTATTTGTTCAGCAAAAGAGGGTTGGATGTGATTTGCTCTTTATTTGGCCTCATCATTTTGTTACCCATCTTTCTAATCATAGGCATCCTTATTAAATTGGAAGACCCGAAGGGGTCTGTTTTTTTTGTGCAGACTCGCATCGGGAAAAACGGCAAGCCGTTCAAAATCTTTAAATTCCGATCGATGATGACAAGCGCAGAGGATATGCTGCATACCTTGCTTGATAAGAATGAAGTCAGCGGGGCTATGTTCAAGATGAAGAATGATCCCCGCGTTTCAAGAATCGGAAGGCTGCTTCGCAAATCAAGCATCGACGAGCTTCCGCAGCTTTGGAACGTGCTGATGGGTGACATGAGCCTGGTCGGACCGAGACCGCCTTTGCCAAGGGAAGTGAAAATGTATACCGCCTATGATATGCAGCGTTTGCTTGTCATTCCTGGCTGTACCGGATTATGGCAAGTGACCGGCCGGAATAGTACAAGCTTCCAGGATATGGTCGAAATCGATTTGAAGTATATTTCCGAAAGGAATTTCATGATTGATCTATTCATTATTTTGAAGACGGTACGCGTCTTTTTCGGATCTAAACATGCATTTTAGTACAAAGGGTGAACCTATGAAAAAACCGGTAGCCGTATACATTACCAATATACCCGTTCCTTATCGATACCGATTATATCAATCTTTCTGCAATACTCCAGAGTTTGAAGGCTGGATTTTTTTCGATTCCTTATCCTACGGGGAAACTTGGGCTTCCCAAATGGATCACGGAGTCAAATATGAAGTGCTGGGCGGCAAATCCATTCGCTCCGAAACTGGCAAAACTCCGATAAATTTCAAATTGATTCGGCAGTTATGGAGCAAGTCCCCGGATATCGTCGTATTAACCGATTTCTCACCGTTATTGATTGTTCAGACGTTGCTGTATCTTTTATTCGCCAGAAAGCAAGTCAAACTCATCTCCATGACGGATGAGAATAGAGACTTTTTTCAAAAGTTGTCATTTCAATGGATTCGATTATGGTTTCGAAAGATCATCCTTCGTTACTCTGCGGCGTGCATTTGCTGCAGTGAAAATTCAAGAAAGCACATCGAGAGCATCTCCAAAAAAATGAAGGGAAAGACGATCGTTTCTTATTTGACACCCGAAGCCAGTTATTATGAAAAGTCGACGCTCTCGGGAACGGGACAAGAACGCATCGATATCCTCACGGTTTGCCGGCTTGTTGATTTGAAGAAAGTGGACCGAGTCATTAAAGCCGTAAAAATATTGCACGAAAGAAACGATAAGAAAAATTGGAAAGTAACGATTGTTGGAGATGGCCCGGAAGAAGAAAACCTGAAGCAGCTGGTAAGCTCATTGGGATTAGACGAACGAGTGTTCTTCTTGGGAAGATTAATAGGCAAGGAAGTACAGAACGTCTATGCTCAATCCAATATCTTTATGTTGACGAGCTATAAAGAACCTTGGGGAGTCGTTGTTCACGAAGCGATGCTGAAGGGGTTGGCCCCCATTGTAACGAAAGCGGTCGGAGCATCCGAACTCGTCAATCACGCAGGGGGCATTGTCATCGATGACCAAGTCGACGAGCAATCTCTCATTCTGGATCTTGCAAATTCTCTAGAAGATTTGATGAATAACCCACAAAAACTGAAAGAGATACAACAAAAGAGTATCCAAATCGCGAATCAGATCACCATCGATGAAGAAGTGGCAACCTATTTATCAGCAGTTAGATAAGGATGGATAACCATGCAACCGATTAAAATTGCACATGTCCATAACTATTATCAGCAAGAAGGCGGAGAAGACAAGGTTGTTAGACAAGAAATCGAGATGTTGCGCGAGGTAGGGCACGAGGTCATTGTATATGACAAACACAATGATGAACTTAAAAACATGTCTCAATGGAAAAAGCTTGCTGCGATGATTCAAACCGTCTGGTCCATTCAAGTCTATATGGATTTTAAAAGGTTTCTGCTTCAGAACAAACCTGATCTTGTCCATTTCCATAATACCTTTCCATTAATATCTCCGTCGGCCTATTTTGCGGCCCAAAAAATGGGCATCCCGGTCGTGCAAACCTTACATAACTATCGACTGCTTTGTCCGGCGGGAGTGTTCTATCATCATGGAGAAGTTTGTGAAAAATGTTCACAAGGAACCTTGATGAATTCAATCCTATTGGGTTGTTATCGAAATTCCCGGCTTCAGAGCGCAGTCGTCGCCACCATGCTCTGGGTTAACCGATTGCTGGGTACATGGAACAGAAAGGTTGATCGATATATTGTGCTAACCGAATTCGCCAAACAAAAATTCGTGGAAAAAGGTCTTCCGGAAAAGAAAATCACCGTTAAATCAAATTTTACCAAAGATAACATCGAGCCGACTCCCAGGAAAGAGTTTTTCTTATTTGTGGGAAGGCTATCTACCGAGAAGGGGGTGGATCTTCTCGTCGATGCCTGGAAATCGATGGACCCTTCCTTGCAACTTGTCATTATTGGAGATGGACCTGAGTATCCGCAATTAAGGGAGACGGCCAAAAACCATCCTAACATTCAATTTCTGGGTAAGCAGGACTCCTCCGTCGTCATGCAGCGTATGAGAGAGGCCCGTTTCCTGATAGTTCCATCCATCTGGTATGAAGGCTTCCCCATGGCTGTTATTGAGGCTTATTCCGTAGGTACGCCCGTGATATGCAATCGAATAGGTTCTCTTCAGGAAATCGTCGTTGATTCGGTAACAGGGTTTCATTATGACGCGCACAAGAAGGGTGAACTCGCGCAAGCCATTCAAAGGGCAACGGAAGAAGGCGCATATGAGGTTATGTGCGCGAATGTACAACGTATTTATCGCAGCCAATATACCAAGGAATTGAACATTGCTCGGCTATTGGAAGTATATGATGAGGTTTTAGAGCCTGCAAACAAGCTTGCAGATAGCACCCAGAACCAGGAGCGGCTTAGAAGCGGTTATATATTGGATTCCCAAATCACCGCGCTAAGTTTCAATGAAACTTTACAGCAAATCGGTCAATGGATAGAGAAGGGCATTTCGAAATATGTTTGTGTTTGTACGACTCATTCCTTAGTAACGGCAAGCCAACATAACGAGTTCAAGCAAGCGTTGAATCAAGCCGGCATATGCACTCCGGATGGAATGCCATTGGTATGGGCTCTACGTGCCTTAGGCTATAAACAACAAGAACGCGTAGACGGTACTACTCTCACGAAGGAATTGTGTAGGTTATCAAGTAAAAACCTGTACAGAATCTATCTCTACGGATGCACTCCAAGCACATTAGATACATTGAAACAAAAGCTTGAACACGATTACCCAGGCATTCAAATCGTGGGCACGGCTTCGCCGCCATTCAGAAAGTTGGATGAGGAAGAGGAAAGAAAGTATATCAACGATATTAATCAGGCTAATCCAGATCTAGTTTTCGTAGCCTTGGGTTGTCCGAAGCAGGAAATATGGATGAATAAAAACCGGTATGACGTCAAAGGGGTCATGATCGGCGTAGGAGCCGCTTTTGATTATTTGGCCGGCAACATTACCCGTCCTCCGTTATTCATCCAAAAATCAGGGTTGGAGTGGTTGTTTCGTTTAATGATGGAACCGAGACGCCTTTGGAAACGATATTTGTACAATAATTCCGTATTTATTTATAAATACATTAAGTCTTTTCATCGGAATAAAGTTAACACAAATAAACTGAACGCCTAGTGGAAAATGGGTGAAACATATGAGGTTAATTCTTCTTTCCGGTGGATCGGGTAAGAGATTATGGCCATTGTCAAATGATGCGAGATCCAAACAATTTTTGAAAATATTGCAAGGTCCGGACAATCAATTCGAGTCGATGGTACAACGCATATGGCGTCAACTGAATAATGTGGGGCTTGCAGAACATAGCATTATCGCTACTGGCCCGAATCAAGTGGATATGATCGTGAATCAACTCGGTGCTCAAGTCCCGATCATTGTGGAACCGGAGCGTCGGGATACCTTTGCTGCAGTCGCGCTCTCAGCGGCGTATCTCTACTCGGTCCTCGGAGTAAGCTTAAATGAAACGGTCGTCGTTATGCCGGTAGATTCCTATGTTGATGATGTGTTCTTCAATAAAATCAAAGAAATGGATCGTGTTTTGAACCAATCTTCGGCCAACTTAGTTTTAATGGGGGCGTCGCCCACCTATCCTTCGGCTAAGTACGGCTATATGGTTCCGGATTTATCTCCAGCGGATGAAGCCTTCTTCAAAGTCAAACATTTTCACGAGAAGCCGACCGAAGAAAAAGCAAGGTCATTAATCGAAACGGACAATGCTTTTTGGAATTGCGGCGTGTTCGCATTTAAACTCGATTATTTGATTACGCTGCTGTACGACAAGGGCATTCCCCTTCAATATGAGCAGCTCGTCAAACAGTATCATGTGTTGAAAAAAACGAGCTTTGACTACGAAGTTGTAGAAAAGGAACTCCATATTGCAATGCTTCCGTATGAGGGGGATTGGAAGGATCTTGGAACGTGGAATACTCTGACGGAAGAGATGGCCGCTCCGCAAATCGGAATATGCATGAGCAGCAGCGATTCCCACAATACTCATATAATCAATGAATTGCATATACCTGTATCTGTTCTTGGCTTGTCTAATATAGTGGTCGTAGTTAGTCCGGATGGCGTGCTAGTTTCGGATAAACAGGCAAGTCCACGTCTGAAAGAGGTTATCACCTTCGAGCAGCGGCCTATGTTCGAAGAACATCAGTGGGGAACGAGTAAGGTTCTGGATTTTTCTGAACATGGAATGGAGAGCGAAGTGTTGACCAAGCGGATTAGGATCGAAGCGGGGAAGCAGACCGGAATAGAAGTTCATTTTAAGCGCATGGAAATATGGAATGTCATAAGCGGAACAGGCGAAATCTATTTGGACGGAAAAATAATTTCAGTCCAAAAGGGTTTTACTTGCCTAATACCTCCCAGGATGCAGCATGGAATAAAAGCGATCTCGGAATTGGAGCTTATTGAAATACAAGAGGGCAGCCCTTTAAGCTCCGATGACATTGTGAATTTTTCTTTTTCGTGGGAAAGTGCGGTGGTATGAAATGTTAGAGTACCAAAATCCTTACCGCCCTACAGTCGTGGGCGGTTTTTTAGCGGTTGTCCTATTATGCTGCAGTTTAGTTGATATTCCCAATCGACTTGAACTGGGGCCTTTTTCCGGCCAAGCTGCACTAACTATTCTCTATACCCTTTTAATGGGGTATATGTGGCTCAATCGTCCGATCAGCTCAATAAGTTTAGTACATACTCTTTCGTTTGCTTATTTTCTCATTTGGTGTTTAGCCAGTTTTATTTGGCATGATATCACCAAGCAGGGCATCCAAAACATTTTCGTTTTCATGTCTTTTTTTGGAATCATTCTAGTTGTTTCAAGAGAATACGCTATAAACCCTGGATTACAATCTCGAATTCAAAAGGTTTTCAAAATTTCTTCAGCACTCTCTATTCTTCTTTATTTACCAACCTTATTTCTTACAGGTTTGGGAAATGGAATATTGATCAGTTCGCGTTCATTTGCTTTATTTGGCCTCATCTGTTTAGCCTATCTGTTAGTGGAGTGGAGATATAGCAAACAGAAATTTTGGTTTTTTGCTTCTATTGGAATGATGATCATCATTACTTTAAGCCTATCGCGAACCGCAATGGTCACTGGGGTTGTAATGATGATTCTGTCCAGGTACAGATTTTTTGGATTGAGGAATAAGATGAAGTTTTTTATGGTCGTGTTCATCTCTATCGTTCTATTGTTAAGTACTATCTTTTACTTTGAACCTGTCAAATCAAGATTCTTTGAAGGGGATACCTCGATGAGCATTGGGGCAATTCCAATCAATGCAATGGGGAGGACGCAAATATGGGAAACTGTCCTCCAATCGTTCTGGTTATCTCCTATTGTCGGTAATGGAGCAGGGGCAGCTGAAGAGGTTCTAAAACAGAAATTAATTACGGAAACACAACCGCATAATGATTATTTGCGCATTCTTCACGATTATGGGATAGTGGGGTTTTCTTTTTGGGTAATAGCCTTTGTCGGATTGCTTCTGGCCACTTGGAGATCTTGGAGAACAGCGGATTATTTGAACCATTCCAGTGCTAGAAATCACATGGCTGCGTTTCTGGCAATCGTATCCATTGCTTTTGCTTCTATGACCGATAATGTCGTCGTTTATATTTTTGTCATGGCGCCAGCGGCTATTCTAATTGGATTGTCAATTGGCAACAAACAGAAGGTTGAACAAAACGGCAGGGGAAGTGCGGTGGGATAGAGTGTCAGAACAAGGCTTGCGCCATAAGATCATCCATGAAGGCAGCTTTCTGATGGTTAGAATCGGTCTCGGGTTTGTAATAAGCTTTTTCGGTATGCTTTTCCTCATGCGGTTGATTGGCGTTCAGAACTACGGTATGTATGCAACGGTTACTGGAATTAATTCATACATCTATGAATTATGTACTCTGGGAATCATTTACTACTTGATTCGAAGCGAGAAGGAAACGGAACAAAATCAATATCATTTAGCTTTTACGTTTATTCTGGTCATCTCAATCGCTGCCTTTCTGATCGGGTTCGGAATGTCCTTTTTACTGGGTGATTGGCTGCATAACGAAGAGATTCAATTACCGTTCATAATCATGCTTTTCAGCCTTTTTAATGGCGCGTACATTATGCCTGCCATGGCTATGCTGGAGAGAGGGTTGGACTACCGAAAAATTGCTTTTTTAGAGTTTTATACGCAAATCATTTACTACGGTACATCTTTGTTGCTAGCGTATCTTCAATTCGGAATTTGGGCGCCCATCATCGGAAATCTGTTGCAAGGAATTTCGACGGTTGCAATCTGTTATTTTATTACGAAATATCGACCGGCTTTCTATTGGAATTGGGATATGCTCAAATCCATGTTGAAATACGTGTTCGGCAATACGGCTTCAAAACGCATTTGGGCACTTCGGAATTTGGTTAACCCGTTACTAGTAGCCAAGTTCGTCGGGCTGGATGGCGTGGCCTGCATCTCGCTTGCGATCCGGGTAGTTGAAGCGCTTTGCTTCGTAAACAAGGTATTCCAGCGCATTTCGTTCTCATTACTATCCAAAATCCAAAGCGATAAGCGACGAGTAGAAAATGCAATTAATGAAGCTATGATTCTGCAAATATTATCGCTTGCCCCGTTTCTCATCGGCTTTGGTACCGTTGCGCATTGGATTATCCCCTATTTCTTCGGTGAAGGCTGGTCAACTGCATCTCAAATATACCCTTTTATCGCAATAGGGTACATCGTGTTTGCAATGTTTAATTTACATGTGAATTTACTGTATATTCACGCCTCCATGTGGGAGGTATTTAAATTCAACATTGTTCACGTTGCGATCTTCATAACCTCAGCCTATTTGACCCTGCCGTGGATCGGGATCTATGGATATGCATTTGCGGAGATGACGGCCCTTGCTTCCTATTTTGTTATCCATTTATCTATACGCAAAAATTATCAGCTTCACTATAGGTTGCCTTTAATATGCTTGTCAACGTGTATCCCAATAGTCTTTCTTCCCACGTTGGCTTTCCCATGGGCACTGTTGCTTCTAGTTCCGGCGCTTGCCATTATGATATTTGCCTATTATAAAGTTGGCATTTTTACCTATGTTCAGCAATTTCGCAAGATGAAATTAGCAGGCGATAACCAATGAGTAGGGGAGCAATAGCAATGAATGAACAGTTACGCAATGAGGAAATTCATATCGTTGGTGCTGTCGATAACAATTACGCGCAGCATCTTGGCGTTACTTTTACATCTACGCTCATGAACATCCCCACAGGGACCTTCGCTCATCTTTACGTTATAAGCACGGGAATAACCGAAGAAAATCAAAATAAACTCGAAAAGACCGTCAGCCGTTTTAATGCACGTATTCAGTTCATTAGGGTGGACAGCGCTCCCTATGAAGTATTCCATACAAGTGGCCACATTACAAAAGCTGCCTATTTAAGGTTGGCAATCCCGGATATTCTTCCTTTATCCGTCCAGAAAGTAATCTATTTGGATAGCGATGTCGTGGTTACCGGTAATATCGTTGAATTGTGGGAAACGGATTTAAAAGGGCATGCAATCGCTGCAGTACCCGATTTCTTAATGTATTCTCGTTGCAAGGATTTGCAAATTCCGGAAGGAGCTTATTTTAATTCGGGAATCATGATCATGAACTTGTCGAAATGGAGGAAAGAGTCCCTCACGAGAAAGGCAATGGATTACATCGCTCGGAGTACGATTACATTGGCTTGTCACGATCAAGATGTACTGAATGCCCTGTTATTTGATGATTGGTTGGAGCTGCCCCTAACTTGGAATGTGAATACGTTCATTGTGAAGGAGTGGAAGGTATCAAATCCTCCGGCAATCATTCATTATACGGATGTAAGCAAGCCATGGCATTTAGATAACTTTCATCCCTTCAAGAAGGAATATTACAAATATAAACGAATGACCGAATGGAAATCGAGCATGCCTGAAGTTAATCTGAACCGTATCATGATCCGGATGGCCAAAAAAGTGTTGCCAAAATCTATAAAAAAAGCAGTAAAAAAAGCAGCAACTAAAGTCATGTCAAACTAATGAAGGGAGGCTTGAACGGAAAATGGATCATCCATTAGACCGAAAGGAAATTCATATCGTCGGGGCTATCGATAATATCTACTCGCAGCACCTGGGTGTTGCTTTTGCATCAATGCTTATAAACATGTCCCCTGGAACAATGGCTTATTTATACGTATTGAGTGCAGGGTTAACCGAAGAGAATAAAGCTAAGCTTAAAAAGACAGTCAGCCGGTTTGCGGGGGCTTGCATTCAATTCATTCATGTAGATGGCTCTATCTATGAACAATTCATTGTCAGTGGCCAAATTACTAGAGCAACTTATTTAAGGCTGGCCATACCTGATGCCCTTCCTACTACCATCCAGAAGGTTATCTATATGGACAGCGATGTCGTAGTTACCGGAAATATCGTTGAATTATGGGACACGGATTTAAGAGGGCATGCTATCGCTGCAGTAATCGATCCGCATTGCGCTTATCTTCGATGCAAGGCTCTTCAGATTCCGGAGAAAGTATATTTTAACAACGGCATTATGGTCATGAACTTGACGAAATGGAGAGAGGAGTCCATAAGTCGTAAGATAACGGATTACACCATTCGGAATACGAAATCAATGGTATTTCCAAGTCAGGATCCAATGAATGCCGTGCTATATAACGATTGGTTGGAACTGCCCCCAACTTGGAACGGACATACTTCCATCATGAAGGAGTGGAAAGATTCAAATCCTCCGGCAGTCATTCATTATACGGATGTTAGCAAGCCATGGCATTTGGATAATTTTCATCCCTATAAGAACGAATATTACAAATATAAACGATTGACCGAATGGAGGTCGTCCAAACCTGAAATTAATCTAAACCGTATGATGACCAGGTTAATGAAAAAAGTTCTGCCGAGACCTGTAAAAAAAGCAGTTAAAAAAGTAATGTCATTACGCTAATTCAAAAAAATAATAAAACTAATATCATTGGAGGCTGTTTATATGAAACCATTTGTTGTGGTCACGGGTGCAGGGGGATTTATCGGGAATCATCTGGTAACTTTGCTGAAGGAGAAAGGATATCAAGTACGAGGAGTAGATATTAAATTCCCTGAGTATTCCGATTCAAAGGCTGACGAATTTCTAATCCTTGATTTAAGAATCTGGGAAAATTGCCTGAAAGCAACCGATGGAGTCGATCAAGTATACGCGCTTGCGGCAGATATGGGAGGTATGGGGTATATTACGACGCATCATGCCGAGATCTTATATAATAATGCATTAATTAATTTTCATACGCTGGAAGCGGCAAGAATAAATGGCGTGAAAAGATATCTTTATACCTCATCTGCCTGTATTTATCCGGAATATCTTCAAACGGACGCTAACGTAACACCGTTGAAGGAAGAGGATGCTTATCCGGCTGCTCCGCAGGACGCATATGGATGGGAGAAATTGATCTCGGAAAGATTATGCGAGCACTATAGAGAAGATTATGGAATAGAGACGCGGATCGCCAGATTCCATAATATATTCGGTCCGCTCGGAACTTGGGATGAGGGAAGAGAGAAGGCTCCTGCGGCTATTTGCCGTAAAATTTCTTTGGCAAAACTGAATCAAGAATCATCGATCCCTGTTTGGGGGGATGGAGAGCAGACAAGATCGTTCTGTTATGTTGATGATTGCGTAACGGCCATATATGAATTAATGCAATCGGATTATCCTCATCCATTAAACATCGGACAAGATCGTCTCATTTCCATTAATCAATTAGTAAATATGGTTTCCGAAATAGCGAATTATGAGGTCATAACCCATCATATTGAAGGACCGCAGGGAGTAAGAGGGCGCAATTCCGATAATACAAGACTGTATGAAATCTTAAAGTGGCAGCCTCAAATTTCGCTTGAAGAAGGACTAAGACGAACTTATTTTTGGATTGAGCAGGAAGTGCGGAAAAAATATGCAGGCGTATTATCATGAAGGGATGAAAAAGAGCAATGGAAGATAAGTCGAACGTGAAAGAAATTCATGTTGCTTCCGTTGGGGATAACAACTACGCGCAGCATCTTGGAGTAACATTCACATCATTGTTAATGAACTTGTCACCAGGTACTAAAATTCATTTATATGTTCTAAGTACCAGATTGAATACAGAAAATAAATCAAAACTAGAAACAATCGCAAGTCATTTTGGAGCCCGAATTGAATTTATTGAAATGGACGGTTCTCCTTATGCAGAATTTAGTACAAGTGGTCATCTTAATAGAGAAACTTATCTAAGATTAGCAGTCCCTGACGTTATTCCATCTTATATCGATAAGGTAATTCTTCTGGACAGCGATATCGTTGTTACCGGGAATATCGCTGAAATGTGGGAAATGGATTTAAGAGGTCGTGCGATTGGCGCGGTATCTGATAGGGGAGGGGCATTTCGTTGCAAAGATCTGAAGATACCAGAAGGGGTATATTTTAATGCCGGTATCTATGTCATGGATTTATTTAAATGGAGAAAGGAATCCATCAGAAGTAAGGTGATGGATTACCTCGCCCGAAATACGAAAGAATTGATTTTCCACGACCAGGATGCCTTGAATGCCGTGTTATATGACGATTGGTTAGAGTTGTCGGCAAAATGGAATGTGCAACCTCATATGCTTCAGGGTAGAAAGGGAAGGGATAATGTCCCCTCCCCTGCAATCATTCATTATACGGGATCATGCAAACCGTGGCACTTCGAAGATACTCACCCGTATAAAAAGGAATA
Organism: Cohnella suwonensis; assembly: GCF_042655365.1. NCBI lineage: Bacteria > Bacillati > Bacillota > Bacilli > Caryophanales > Paenibacillaceae > Cohnella > Cohnella suwonensis. The sequence continues at coordinate 41,145 of NZ_JBHSMH010000118.1, forward strand.
TTACAAATATTTGAAAATGACCGAATGGAAGTCTTATAAGCCGGAATTAACTTTGAATCGATTCATAAAGCGAGTGGCGAAACAGCTCTTACCGTACTCAGCTGTCTCGATTCTTAAAAAAGCAAGAAAATCATTATTAATATCAAAAAGACTCGCCTAAAGTATAACCCTTCGAAAAGCCGCTTTTCCATGAATACTTATGGAAAGCGGCTTTTTCGAAGGGTTTGGTCTGTTGCATAGGAAAGAAATGATTGACACGGTACTTAATGTATCATATTCTTAATCTACTGATACATAATGTAACATTTATAAAGGGGGAATTAGATGATTCCATTCAATATACCTGCGGTTACAGGTAAAGAATTGTCCTATATCCAAGAGGCCATTTCCAATAAAAAAATATGCGGAGACGGACCATTCACCAAGAAAGTAGCAGAGTGGATTGAAGACTATATCCCAACCAAAAGAGCTCTCTTAACTACATCATGTACGCATGCCCTCGAAATGACGGCGATGTTGGCGGATATTCATCCGGGAGATGAAGTAATAATGCCGTCGTTTACTTTCATCTCGACGGCAAATGCATTTGTTCTTCGCGGAGCGAAAATCGTTTTCGTCGACATTCGCCCGGATACGCTTAATCTTGACGAAAGCCTTATCGAATCAGCGATAACTTCAAAAACCAAAGCGATTGTGCCCGTCCATTACGCAGGTGTTTCCTGCGAGATGGACTCGATTATGGATCTTGCAAAAAAGAATGGTTTGCTGGTCATAGAGGATGCGGCTCAAGGGGTAATGAGCACCTATAAGGGAAGAGCGCTAGGTTCGATCGGCCATATGGGCTGCTATAGCTTCCATGAAACGAAAAACTTCACCTGCGGCGAAGGCGGCGCCCTTCTTCTGAACGAGGAGAGCTTCGTGTCTCGCGCCGAGATCATCCGGGAGAAGGGGACGAACAGATCTCGATTCTTCAGAGGGCAGGTGGACAAATACTCGTGGGTTGATATCGGCTCATCCTACTTGCCAAGCGAACTTAATGCCGCCTACCTCTATGCGCAATTCGATCAAGCGCAAACTATTAACGACGATCGGATAGCTAGCTGGAACGACTACTACGCAGGCCTGAAGGAGCTAGAGCAGCAAGAAAGGATCGATTTGCCTACGGTACCGGTCCATTGTAAGCACAATGCGCATATTTTCTATATTAAGACGAAGGATCTGAGCGAGAGAACCAGGCTGCTTCGGTATCTGAATGAAAACGGTGTAGGCGCCGCGTTTCATTACGTTCCTCTTCATAGCACGTCTGTCGGCTTAAAGCACGGTTTGTTCCATCGGGAGGATCGTTACACGACGCAGGAGAGCGACAGGTTAATCAGACTGCCGATGTATTACAGGCTAACGAAGGACCAGATCGGAAGAGTTATCGACATGATCTACTCTTTCTACGCGGTATCGACCGCAAATCAATTTCGTACAGGAGTGGGTCTAGGATGAAGGGAATCGTACTAGCTGGGGGAAGCGGAACACGATTGTTTCCGCTCACGAGAGTCGTATCCAAGCATTTACTGCCAATCTATGACAAACCTATGATCTATTATCCGCTATCCGTGTTAATGCTGGCAGGAATACGGGAAATTATGATCATATCGACACCTGAAGACAGTCCCCGATTTAAGAAGCTGTTAGGCGACGGCACGGACATCGGTTTATCGCTGACCTATGCGGTGCAAATCTCGCCGGACGGCGTCGCGCAGGCGCTCCTGATTGCTGAACCCTTCATCGGAAAAGATAGCGTGGCGCTCATCCTGGGAGACAATTTATTTTTCGGGCACGGTCTTACTCAGATGTTGAATAAAGCGGCGAATCAAGCCCATGGGGCGACCGTATTCGGATACTACGTGAACGATCCGGAGCGGTTTGGCGTCGTGGACTTTGACGATGCTGGCAAAGCGGTCAGCCTAGAGGAGAAGCCGACGAACCCGCAGTCCCATTATGCGGTTACCGGCCTCTATTTCTATGACAATCGAGCCGTTGAATTCGCTAAATCCATTCGTCCATCCATCCGAGGGGAGCTCGAAATCACCGACTTAAACAAAGTGTATTTGTCACGTGGCGATCTAAATGTGGAAATACTATACCGGGGGTTTACTTGGTTGGACTCCGGAACGCACGGGTCTCTGCTGGAAGCCTCGCAATTTATTGAAACGATAGAGAAGCGGCAAAGCTTAAAAATCGCCTGCTTAGAAGAAATTGCTTATGATAAAGGCTACATTTCACGCGAACAGCTTATCAATCTTGCAGAGGCGATGATGAAAAATGACTATGGAAAATACTTGCTTAGAGTTGCTAACCATCGTTCCAAGAAGACGGTTAATGCGTAAGGAGAGATTACGATGACCATTCTTGTTACAGGGGCGGCGGGATTTATTGGCTTCCACACCTCCCGACGCTTGCTGCGCGAAGGGTTGGATGTCATTGGGTTGGATAATATGAATGACTATTACGATGTCAATCTGAAGAAGGATAGACTTGAGCTTCTTAACAGTCAACCGAGTTTTCGATTTATACCTGTTGATATAGCCAATCAGGGGCAGCTAAACGAAATCTTCGCCAACAATCATGTACAAGCCGTCATTCATTTGGCAGCTCAAGCGGGCGTCAGATACAGCCTTGAGAATCCGCACGCTTATATTGAGTCAAACATCACCGGGTTTCTAAATATTTTAGAGGCTTGCAGACTTCATCATATCGATCATCTGATCTACGCATCTTCCAGTTCCGTATATGGAGCAAATACTAGAACCCCCTTTAGCGTTCATGATCCTGTCGATCATCCGGTAAGTTTATATGCCGCAACGAAGAAGTCCAATGAACTGATGGCCCACACTTACAGTCATCTATATGGGCTTCCTACGACAGGTCTCCGCTTCTTTACCGTTTACGGTCCATGGGGAAGACCGGATATGGCCTATTATTCGTTTGCCAAAAAAATAATCGAGGGCTTGCCGATACAAGTTTTTAATTACGGCGATATGAAGCGCGATTTTACATATATAGAAGATATTGTTGAAGGTATCGTACGGTTGATAAACCTGCCTCCAAAGGCGAATGAGGCATGGAACCGTACCCATTCCGACCCCTCTTCGAGCTACGCGCCCTATAAGATTTACAACATTGGCAATAATGAACCGGTTGAACTTAAGAAGTTCATACACATACTGGAGCAATTAATAGGGAAGCAAGCCGTTATCGAATACATGCCGATGCAGCCAGGGGATGTGCTGACCACTTACGCGGATATTGAAGAGTTGACTAGAGATGTCGGATTTTCTCCATCAACCTCGATTGAAGAAGGACTTGGTCATTTTGTTAATTGGTTTAGAAGCTATTATACGGGGCTGATCTAATGGGTAAGTATGACTACCTTATCATTGGTGCAGGAATTATAGGATTGACTATAGCCAGGGAATTAATACGAAGGTACCCTCGCAAGAGAATTTGCGTTATTGAAAAAGAAGATCAAGTTGCGATGCACTCCAGCGGTAGAAACAGCGGAGTGCTTCACGCCGGGTTTTATTACAGCTCCGATAGTTTGAAAGCGAGATTTACTCGTGACGGCAATATAGCGATGACCCGATTTTGCGAAGAAAACAGACTGAAAATTAATAAGTGCGGGAAACTGATTGTCGCTGTAAACGAAGAAGAACTGGCAGGACTGGAGGAATTAAAAAGAAGAGGCGACCGGAATGGCGTTGAACTCGTTTGGCTTGATTTGGAAGAAGCGAGAAAAATCGATCCCAATGTATTCACATTCCAAAGAGCGCTCTATTCACCCAACACATCATCTGTAGATCCTGTTGAAGTGTGCCAGCAAATGAAATGGGAAAGTAGTCGGAGCGGGGTTGAGTTTCGATTTAATACGGTATATTTGCGGCATAATAACAACCAATTGGTTACAAATCACGGGATAATCGAATGTGATTACGTCATCAACACCGCCGGACTTTATGCGGATAAAATCGCCCATAAATACGGTTTCGGCAAAAAATTTACGATCATTCCGTTCAAAGGGATTTACTTAAAGTATACCAAAAACAAATCCGATGTAATGACCCACATCTACCCCGTACCCAATCTGAATAATCCGTTTCTTGGCGTTCATTTTACAAAAACGGTGGATAACAGCATCAAAATCGGTCCGACAGCTATCCCCGCTTTATGGCGTGAAAATTATTCAGGTTTGCATAGGTTTAAATCGAGCGAGTTTATTCAGATTCTCTATTATGAAGCAAAACTTTTCTTGAAAAATTCCTTTAACTTTAGAAGATTGGCCTTAGAAGAAGTAAAGAAATACAAAAAAACGAACTTCATTCATTTATCTTTGAAAATGATTCGCCATCTGGATATAGAAGGCTTTGGAGATTTCTTAAAGCCCGGTATCCGAGCGCAGCTTCTGAATAAAGAGACGCTAGAGCTGGTGCAGGATTTCGTTCTTGAAGGAGACCATCAATCGATGCATGTTCTGAATGCTGTCTCTCCCGCTTTCACATGCTCCATTCCCTTTGCGGAGTATGTGGTTGATGAAATAATAAAAAATCAAAAGCAAAACTTCATCCAGTCCGATTCTGTCAGATATCGAAAAATCGACTATTAATAAGGAGAGTTCACAAATGAAGACAGTATTGGTAACGGGTGCCGGCGGATATATCGGGAGCGTGTTGGTACCCAAATTGCTTGACAGAGGATACAACGTTAAAGCGCTTGATCGTTATTTTTTCGGAGAAGATAAGCTGAAATGGCATGAGAAATTAACGATTATCAAAGAAGATGCCCGCAGAATGAAAGAAGAATACTTTGCAGGCGTTGACGCCGTCATAGATTTGGTGGCCATTTCCAATGACCCAAGCGGAGATTTATTTTCCGAGGCAACTTATCAAATTAACCATATCTCACGGGTGAACACAGCGACAATAGCCAAAAAATTAGGCGTAGAAAGATACATATTACCCTCATCATGCAGTATTTATGGATTTGTTGATAACGATATTATCGTACATGAGAATTCGGTTACCAATCCATTAACGACTTATGCAAAAGCAAACGAAAAAGCGGAGCAAGGTATATTGCCATTAGCGGACTCGAACTTCACGGTCGTCATCATGAGGCAGGCGACTGTGTATGGGTATTCACCCCGGATGAGATTCGATCTTGCGATAAACGGAATGACATTGGGAGCTTACAAAACAGGAGTCATTCCGCTCATGAGAGATGGTTCTCAATGGAGACCAATGGTACATATACAAGATACGACAGATGTCATGTGTTTGCTTCTCGAAGCGGATGCGCGGAAAATAAATAAACAAATATTTAACGTTGGTTCGAATCGGAACAACTATCAACTCGGACCTCTTGCCGAGGAAATTTCCTCCGCTTTGCCTATAGATATAAAAATTGATTGGTACGGCGATCCGGATCATCGTTCTTATCGGGTCAGCTTCGATAAAATCAATACCGTGTTGAATTGGGAAGCAAAATGGACCGCTGCCGACGGAGCAAAGGAAATATATAAAGCTTTAGAAAACGGTAAAATAACGCAAATGGAGCAGTCGATTACACTGGGCTGGTACAAAGAGTTAGTTAAGTGGCACAAGATCATTAAAAATATTGAGATGTACGGCGCTATTATCGATCTTTAATGAGAAGAAAGTAGAATTGGGAGGATTGCGATGCGAATCGCTGTTGTAGGAACGGGGTACGTCGGCTTGGTGACTGGCGTTTGTTTATCGGAAATTGGTCATGAAGTCATTTGCATAGATATTGATGAAGCAAAAATCGAGAAGTTGAATAATGGGTTTTCCCCGATTTACGAACCTGGATTGGAACAGCTGTTAAACGATAATATTGCGGAAGGCAGATTGTCGTTCACGACTGATTTCGAACAAGGATTTCAATACGCGCAAGCGATTTATATCGCAGTTGGAACTCCTCAACGAGATGATGGATCCGCTAATTTGGACCATGTGGAAACGGTGGCGCGAAGTATTGCAAACCATATTCGCGAGTATGTTGTCGTGGTAACGAAGAGTACAGTGCCCGTTGGAACCAATCATCGAATCAAGCAGATCATCGAGGAGAATATGGTGGAAAAGGTTCCCTTCAACATGGTTTCCAACCCAGAGTTTCTGAGGGAAGGCACCGCTGTCCATGATACCTTTCACGGTGATCGCATTGTTATCGGAGCCGACAGCGACAGTGCAGCGGAATTTGTGAAAGAGATCAACAAACCTTTTGGAATTGCTGTATTTTGTACGGATATCCAAAGCGCCGAGATGATTAAATATGCTTCCAATGCTTTCTTGGCGACCAAGATCAGTTTTATTAATGAAATCTCCAATCTCTGCGAGAAGCTGGATGCGAATGTGGAAGATGTCTCTCATGGAATGGGAATGGATCAGCGTATTGGAAGACAATTTCTGCAAGCGGGAATCGGTTACGGGGGCTCCTGCTTCCCGAAAGATACGAAGGCATTGATACAGATCGCAGGAAATGTCGAGCATGAGTTTGATCTCTTAAAATCGGTTGTTCGCGTTAATAATAAACAGCAAAAACTTTTAGTCAAAAAGGCAAAAGACCGATTCGGTTCACTCGAAGGAAAAACAATTACCATCCTTGGATTAGCTTTCAAACCGAATACGGACGATATGAGAGAATCCGCTTCAATCGTAATCTGTGACCAGCTCATTCGAAGCGGGGCAATTGTCAAGGCATATGACCCTATCGCCATAGAAAAGGCTAGATCGATCCTCAATCCTGAAGTCGTCTTTGCCGCTTCCATCGAAGTCGCGGTTACTCATGCAGACTGCATGTTCATTCTGACAGAGTGGTCTCAATTTAAACAAATGGATTTGACGGCCATTAGAACTATGATGAAAGAGGCTATTATATTTGACGGGAGGAATATTTTCTCTCTGGAGCTCATGAAAGAGAAAGGATTCGAATACCACTCCGTCGGACGGGCATCCTTATATCCCATACCTGTTGCGAACTAATCGAAATAATGAACGATTTTTCTTATTGCGGGGAGAACCAATAATGAAAAAAGAAGCGATACTGCCTCTGCTCCTCGTCACCTCGATATCATTCGAGACTATCGCTAAGGAGGCATTTGGGGCAATTGATAAAGCACGTATCGCCGACAGCACAGTGACGATGGTTAAACTCGATGCTGCTGTTATAAATGCAATTAACTCCGGTGGTAGCGGCGATGGTACTGCTGACTCTTTGGACTTAAAGGCAAATTTCGGCGCAGTTGGCGACGGTGTTGCTGATGATACGGACGAGATTCAAGCGGCTATGGACAGTGGCGCGAAGATTATTGTGCCGCCTGGCGTATATCTAATTTCCGGCGCCCTCAAAATGAATGTTATTACGACTATTTTTGAAGGCGTTAATGCAACATTCAAGAGCACGGCAACACGCGTTATTAACGTATTCGCAGGAACATCAATTACGGGCATCAAGTTTGAAAAAGTATATCTTTATTTTAGGCAGAACCACCAAAACCCCGGAAAATTTATCGTTGATCGCTGTTCATTCCTCAATGGAGATTACGCCATTCGCGGGCAAGTCGGTAGGGCGGGGGTTGGTATTGAAGGGGAAATGCCGCACAATGTTCAAGTAACGAATTGCGTATTCGATAATTGCAGTTATGGGATTAGCGGCGCATTTTCTGATAGCGTATTTTCTAAAAACAAGATGACAAATTCACCGAATCGAAATATCGAACTTAATGCGGGTTCTGACAATCTCATTTCACACAACTGGATTGACAGCGGCGTAACTGGAATTTGCTTGATGATGAGCAACTCGTACACCCAACGCAAACCGATAAACCGCAACATTATTACCAACAACAGAGTGTCCAATATTTCTGAAGAAGCCATATCGCTAGATATACACGGAGACACTGCCGCTGACAGTGGAAGTCGGATTACTGGAACAGTCAGCAGTATTGACGCATCAAGATCAGCCCGAATTGTACCTAGTTTTACGCTTGCCGCAAATGCTTATACCCATTATTATGTTCAGTTCCTTACTGGCAGGGCACGTGGACAAACACATTTGATTACAGGTATGGGCGCGGGTGGAACACGTTACTTGGAAATACCAACCGCGGATAAAAATTTAATCGGGGTATCAGACAAGTTCACGGTGCATATCGGATGCGTGGGCAACGTCATTGCGAACAACATAGTGAAAAAAGCGCAGACCGGGATAACCGCTTATGGAACAGGAACCGAAACCATTATTGAGGGCAACCATGTAGAGGATTGCACTGGAACGGGGATTTTGATTCGCTCTTTGTACAATGTTCAAGCGGGAGGGTACGGCATCGTTTCTAACTCCCTTGTGCAAGGTAATGTCGTTGTGAATTGCGAACTTGCTGCCGATATTATTTCGTTCGGAAGTTCACCGATCGATGTACTCTCGGTGGGCAACAAATTCCAAGACAACAATGTAATCAATGGTCACATTATTTATGAGTACCAATATGATGATCATTTGTTAATAGGCAATACAGCAACAGGTTCTAACGAGAACACACCGACTACGCCTGCTGATGTTTTTTATTTTTCTAGCGGCGTCCCTTTCCGACGAACGAAAGCGGTCACAGGAGGAAAGCCGACATGGGCACACGCAACGCTTGCCTATGACTTGTTTACAGGTGCAAATAGTGCAACCAAATTAGGTGCCGCCGATGCAGGCGGTTCATGGAAAGCGGTAGATGGAACTTGGGGCATTAGTAGTAATGAGGCTTATTCCGTATCCGATGTACCAGGTAATATCGCAGTTTTGCCAGCTGTCGGAACTGGAAACTATATCGTTTCTTGCGTAATGAAAGGCGATATAGACAGTAGTGCTAACAGACGGAGACCCGCCCTCCTGTTCCGTTACGTCGATTCAAGTAACTTTATGCTTGCGTATTTGGAAGAAGGACGTGTTGTCATCGGAAAATCTGATGGAGGAAAAACGTCCGTTTTAGCTTCATACCCCCACCTGACCGTCGATAACACTTGGTATAGTTTCAAGGTGATTTGCAAAGACGATATCGTTAAACTTTCGGTGAACGGAGTTTGGGTGGCTTCGCATATTCTGGAACCCGCAGAATACAAGAAATACGGCAGTGCAGGGCAAGTGGGGATGAGACTTTCAAAATCCGGCTCTCCATCAGTTGCGGCACGTTGGAACAATTTGATTGTAGAGCCTCTGAGTTAAGGGGACAATCATTCAGTTGCAGATTATCGAATACAACCGCCTCTCCGAGTCATTGACTCGGAGAGGCGGTTGTATTTATTTTGAGGAGCAGCGATCACATAAAATTGAGCTGCTTTGTTTTTCAGGCCATGGCCTGATTTCGTCGACAATCTGCACAATAAATCATCTTCTATCATAAGTTATTATGAAACATTTAGGACAAGTAAGTCTTTGGTGAGTAGTACAAAGACTATTCTACATCATAGGAGGGGAAATCATGTCTCAAATCGGTCCGCTGCCCGATAATTTTGAAATTATCCGTGTGGCACACAATGATACAGACTCAAAACTGACCGACCTTTCATCTAAAGTCATGCTCAAATCTACGTACGATACGAACAATTCCGGTTCCGTAGATTTAGCTGAACAAGCAGTAAAACTGCAAACAGCCAGAACCATTACGATCGCCGGGGATGCTTCGGGTTCTGCCTCGTTCGATGGTTCGCAAAACATACAGATTAACGTAACAGGAACCGGCGGATCAACGACAATTCCCGATGGTTCGGTTACAACAGCAAAGCTAGCAAATGGTGCGGTAACAGGTGCTAAACTCGCTAATAATTCAGTAACAGGTTCTACGCAAATTGTTGGGGGTTCGGTACAAACGGCACAACTTGCCGACGGCGCAGTGACGATGGCTAAACTCGATGCTGCTGTTATTGATGCAATTAACTCCGGTGGAGGCAGCGGCGGATCAGGCGACATGCTCAAATCCGTCTACGATACCAATAACAACGGTGTTGTAGATCAAGCTGCTAAGTTGCAAACAGCACGGACAATTGCACTGACCGGAAGCGTTTCGGGTACGGCTTCCTTTGACGGCTCGGCTAACATAACAATCGTTACGACTGGAAGCGGTGGCAGCGGCGGCGGCACTGCTGGCGCTTTGGACTTAAAGGCAAATTTTGGCGCAGTTGGTAACGGTGTTGCCGATGACACATCCAAGATTCAAGCGGCTTTGAACAGCGGAGCGAAGATTATTGTACCGCCCGGTGTATATCTGATCACAGCCGACCTCAGTATGAATGTCATTACGAGTATTCTTGAAGGGGTTAATGCAAAGTTCAAAAGTACGTCACTACGAACTATAAATATAACGGCAGGCACAGGAATTTCGGGAATCACTTTTGAAAATGTCTATCTTTATCTTAGATGGAATCACACGAACCCCGGAAAGTTTCTCATTGATCGTTGTACCTTTAAGGCGTTTTACGGTGTCCGTATGGAGGTAAGTTGGACTGGAACAGGTTTCCAAGGGGCGATGCCGGAGAACGTTCAAGTAACCAATTGCGTATTTGACGGTCACAGCTATGGGATTTACGGTGCCGCTTCTAGCAGTTACTTTGCGCACAACCTATTTAAAAATACAGCAAGTCGAAATATCGAACTCAATGCAGGTTCAGATAACTTAATTTACGACAACCGGATTTACGGTGGAGTAACGGGCATTATCTTCCTCATTGACTGTACACTCAACCAAAGAAAACCTGTTAATCGCAACATCATACACTGCAATCACGTATTCAATGTTTCCGAAGAAGCCATTTCCTTGGATGGCAATGCGGATACAGCAGGCGAAAACGCAAGCCGTGTAACAGGTACGGTTGCTAGTCTCGATTCTTCAACAACTGCAAGAATTATTCCTAGCTTCTCAATGAGTACGGCAAATGTATATACGGAGTTCTATGTCACATTCCATACGGGTAAATCCCGTGGACAGTCTCACCGTATAACAACAATGGGCGCGGGTGGAACGAGTTACTTGGAAATACCGACAGCCGATAAGAATTTCATCTCTGTTGGCGATAAGATTACCGTGGTTATCGGATGTGTAGGTAACATCATTTCAAACAACATTGTAAAAGTAGCACAGACCGGGATAACCGCTTATGGATGTGGAGTCGGAACGATAATTGAGGGTAATCACGTCGAAGATTGCTTTGGAGAAATGGGAATCCTTATACGCTCCTTGTATGGCACATCGGGCGGCGATCTGGATATCGTTCACAACAGTTTGGTGCAGGGGAATGTTGTTTGGAATTGCGAGATTGCCGCTGATATTAACTACTGGGGCAGCACTCCGATTACTACATTGGCCGTAGGAAACAAATTCCAAGACAATACCGTAATCAACGGGCATGTTATTTACGAATACCAATATGATAACAATTTGTGTCTGGATAACACGGCAACGGGTTCTAAGGACAACACGGCTGAGCAACCTGCACAGATTTCGTACACCGCTAATGGTGTTCCTATGCGCCAAACCGTAACCGAAGCGGGAGCTAGTTCCTACGCTTTCGCGGGACTCGCATATGACCTCTTTAACCGCGCGGATAGTTCCTCCACTTTAGGCAGTGCTGTTGTAGGGGGGGCGTGGACAGCCGCAAACGGAACTTGGGGCATCAGCAGTAATGAGGCTTATTCCGTATCTGACGCGACAAATAATATCGCAGTTTTGCCAACTGTCGGAACTGGTAATTATATCGTTACTTGCGCTATGAAAGGCGATATAGACAGTAGCGCAAATAGACGCAGACCCGCCCTCGTGTTCCGGTACGTCGATTCAAATAACTTTATGCTTGCGTATTTGGAAGAAGGACGTGTTTTCATCGGCAAATCTGATGGAGGAACAACTTCCGATTTAGCATCGTACCCGCACCGTACCGTTGATAACACTTGGTATAATTTCAAAGTAATTTGTAAAGACGACATCGTGAAACTATCGGTCAACGGGGTTTGGGTAGCCTCTCATGTACTCACGCAGGCTGAACAGTTGAAATACGGAAACGCAGGACAAGTGGGAATGAGACTTTCAAAAACCGGCTCTCCATCAGTTGCGGCGCGTTGGAACAATTTGGTTGTAGAGTCTGTAATTTAAGGTTTCTTACGGAAATACAGGAAGCAGGCGAAGCTTACCCCGCCTGCTTCTTTTTGCTATCCCCGCCACTTAGGACTTTCCGCCTCCTCCTAATTGCTTACGCGGCCGATTCCATCCGACATAAACGTGTCCTATCCGCATAAGCATGTATTGCTTCCGAATTCTCATTGAACAACGGAACGCGATACTCTGCTGATAGGAGAGTTCCCGATGATCAAAAAAATTTTACGCGTCGCAACGGTCTTTTGTTTGTCTCTTGCATTCTTCGCCGATCCAATTGCGCCGACGCGAGAGGCGCACGCGCTCGCCGCGGTCGTGGACGTGACAACGCAGCATAACGACAACCGACGGACGGGTGCCAATCTGAATGAAACGACTCTGACGACTGCCAACGTGAACGCAAGCAGCTTCGGGAGGTTGTTCTCCCAGCAAGTCGACGGACAAATCTACGCGCAGCCGTTGTATTTGTCCCAGATGGATATCGGCGGCAAAACGCGCAATGTCGTCTATGTCGCCACGATGCATAATACGCTTTATTGCTTCGACGCGGACGACGGATCGCTCGGCCCTTTATGGACGAAATCGCTCGACCCGTCCGTCAAATTGCCCGACGCCAACATCGGACCGGCAGGGTACGCCGATATCAAAAATGAAATCGGCATATTGTCCACGCCCGTCATTTCCAGAGATCGCGGCGTCATCTATTTGACGCTGATGACGGTCAACTCGGCCAAAACGCAATATAAGCATCGACTGTACGCTCTCGATTTGAAGAACGGGAGCATTCGCCAAGGTCCCGTAGACATCTCCGCGACGGTGGCAGGCACCGCGGACGGAGGCACAACCGTTCGATTGAACAGCATGTTTCAATTGCAGCGCACGGCTTTGACGCTGGCGAACGGAAGAGTGCAAATGGGCTTCGGCAGCATCGGAGACAACGGGAATTACCATGGATGGGTGCTCGGTTACAACGCCAACACATTCGTCCAAGAAGTCGCGTACACGACGTCGCCAAATGGGGAATGGGGCGGGGTATGGATGTCGGGCCAAGGTCTGACGGTCGATCCGGCTGGCAATCTCTATTTCCTGTCCGGCAATCTGTCCATCGACGTGCTCGAAGACGACGCGAATAAAGGAAACGCAGTCATTAAACTTAGCAATGGCTCGCCGGCGCAACTGCTGGATTGGTTTATTCCCTTCAATTACGAAGAGTTGGACTTAGTTGATCTTGATCTTGGTTCGAGCGGGGTAATGCTCATTCCAGGCACCGGACTTCTCATCTGCGGCAGCAAGGGAGGAAAACTGTATTTACTGGATTCGAACAACCTTGGTAAATTCCAAGCGGGAAGCGACTCTCAAATCGTGCAAAGCTTTTTTATTTCCACCGGGAATATTCACGGCGCGCCGGTATATTGGGAGGGACCGGCCGGCAAGCAAATCTACGTGTGGGCGGAGGAAGATACGTTAAAGGCGTTCAAGTTCGATGGTACGCGGCTCCAACCGGCACCCGCGTCGCAAAGCGTCGTGAAATTGCCCGACCATACGATGCCCGGCGGATTTTTGTCCGTGTCCGCGGACGGCAATAAGGCGGGCACGGGAATCGTGTGGGCGAGTTCGCCGGTTAGCGAAGACGCGAATCATGCGACCGTCGAAGGGGTGTTAAGGGCTTTCGACGCGAGCGATTTGTCCCGCGAATTATGGAACAGCAAGCAAAGCGGAAGAGCGAGCGATATATACAATTTCGCGAAATTCGCCCCGCCTACCATTGCGAATGGGAAAGTGTACATGGCGACTTTTTCGAACCGGATCGACGTTTACGGGTTGACGGGAGGAACGACGTCGACGACGAAAGCGGAAGCGGAAAACGCGACGCTGACGATCGCCAAAGTCAATTGGGACCACGCGGGTTATTCGGGCACGGGCTTCGTCGATAATTACAACACCGGCAACGTCGGGGCGACGACGACGTTTACGGTCGACATGGCCAGCGCCGGGGCCGCGGACGTGACGCTCAGGTACGGCAACGGGATGGGCAGCGCCATGACGGTAAGCCTCTACGTGAACGGGACGAAAATCAAGCAGACGACGCTTCCGCCGACCGCGAATTGGGATACGTGGGGCGATAAGACGGAAACGCTGAACCTCGTTGCCGGGACCAATACGATCGCGTACCGGTACGACTCGGGAGACACGGGCAACGTCAATTTGGATTACCTTTCGATTGCGGGAGGGACAGTGGTGACGCCGCCGACGTCGACGACGAAAGCGGAAGCGGAAGACGCGACGCTGACGATCGCCAAAGTCAATTGGGACCATACGGGTTATTCGGGCACGGGCTTCGTCGACAATTACAACACCGGCAACGTCGGGGCGACGACGACGTTTACGGTTAACATGGCCAGCGCCAGCGCCGGGGCCGCGGACGTGACGCTCAGGTACGGCAACGGAATGGGCAGCGCCATGACGGTAAGCCTCTACGTGAACGGGACGAAAATCAAACAGACGTCGTTGCCTCCGACCGCGAATTGGGATACGTGGGGCGATAAGACGGAAACGTTGAACCTCGTTGCCGGGACCAATACGATCGCGTACCGGTACGACTCGGGAGACACGGGCAACGTCAATTTGGATTACCTTTCGTATGCAGGAGGGACAGTGGTGACGCCGCCGACGTCGACGACGAAAGCGGAAGCGGAAAACGCGACGCTGACGATCGCCAAAGTCAATTGGGACCACGCGGGTTATTCGGGCACGGGCTTCGTCGACAATTACAACACCGGCAACGTCGGGGCGACGACGACGTTTACGGTCAACATGGCCAGCGCCGGGGCCGCGGACGTGACGCTCAGGTACGGCAACGGAATGGGCAGCGCCATGACGGTAAGCCTCTACGTGAACGGGACGAAAATCAA
>NZ_JBHSMH010000118.1:56377-102397 GCF_042655365.1 Cohnella suwonensis
TCGGGCAACGTCAATTTGGATTACCTTTCGATTGCGGGAGGGACGGTGGTGACGCCGCCGACGCCGACAACGAAAGCGGAAGCGGAAGACGCGACGCTGACGATCGCCAAAGTCAATTGGGACCACACGGGTTATTCGGGCACGGGTTTCGTCGACAATTACAACACCGGCAACGTCGGGGCGACGACGACGTTTACGGTCGACATGGCCAGCGCCGGGGCCGCGGACGTGACGCTCAGGTACGGCAACGGAATGGGCAGCGCCATGACGGTAAGCCTCTACGTGAACGGGACGAAAATCAAACAGACGTCGTTGCCTCCGACCGCGAATTGGGATACGTGGGGCGATAAGACGGAAACGCTCAATCTCGCCGCCGGGACCAATACGATCGCGTACCGATACGACTCGGGAGATACGGGCAACGTGAATTTGGATTTTATTGCTTTGTCGGCTTCCAGTTGATGCGAAGTCGAGCAGCGGTGCAAGGTCATCGGCCTTGCACCGCTTTTTGGTTCGCTGCGCATAGAGATTCTAATTCTCCTTCTGCCAGCAGAAAGAGAAATTGGCCATTATCTTGATTCCATTCGTTGACCATGGGTAATGATGATACAATTACCACGTGAATCCTTAATCGTTAGCGAGGGTAAATGAATGATTTTTTTCATCATCACGTTCCTGCTCCTCATCTTCATCTTTCAAGCGGCCACCATCCTGCTGCTCGAATTCCGCCGGCCGGCGCACGCGACGGCATGGCTGTTCATCCTTTTTCTATTCCCGCTCGTCGGATTTACGCTGTACTATTTCCTGGCGACCGAATACCGCAGAACGCGGAAAGCCCGGAGGCGCGCGCTGCAAGACCAACGGAGGCGGGCGAAGCTCATGTCGATGAGCCGCAACCTCAAGGACGTTCGGGAGTTGCCATGGAAAGATCCCGTCGGCCATGAAAGGCTGTTCAAAGCGCTGCTCAAGGGCGGAGAGCTGCCGATCACCGGCCGCAACCGGAGCGAAGTGTACAGCAACGGCATGGACACGTATCGGACGATGTTCGAAGAAATCGCCCGGGCGAAGCATCATATCCACTTGTCGTCGTACATCGTCAGGGACGACGAGGTCGGCCAGAAGTTCAAGGCCATCCTGCTCGAGAAAGCCCGCCAAGGCGTCAAGGTCAAGCTGCTCTACGACGGCATCGGCAGCATCAAATTGAGAAATTCCTACGTCAGGTCGCTGAAGGAAGGCGGCGTCGAGTGCGCGTGCTTCTACCCGCTTAGGCCGACGTTTATGAAGAAGAGAATGAACTACCGCAATCATCGCAAAATCATGGTCGTAGACGGTAAAGTCGGCTTCGTCGGGGGAATTAACGTCGGCGACGAATACGTCGGAAGACACCCGAGGCTGGGCTACTGGAGGGACACGCACCTGAAGCTGGAAGGCGACTCCGTCTATTGGCTGCAAGCGGTATTCCTGAAGGACTGGGAAACGGCCGCGCGGGAGAAGACGAGCCTTCCCGACGACCCGTCGTACTTCCCGCAGCATCAGGGCTGCGACGGCGCGGAGGCGGTGCAGATCGTACCGGCGGGTCCGAATCGCAAGGGAGACGCGATTCACGATTCGGTATTCGCGATGGCTCGCGCGGCGCGCAGAAGGATTTGGATCACGACTCCGTATTTCATCCCGAGCCCGAGTCTCGCGATGGTGCTTCACGACGCGGCGGCGAGCGGCATCGACGTGCGCATCATTATCCCTTACGTGCCGGACACGTGGCTCGTCCACTACGCGACGTTATCTTACGCGGAGGAGATGATGAGATCGGGCGTGCGGGTGTGGCAGTATACAAAAGGCTTCATCCACGCCAAATCGCTCGTCGTCGACGATCTGGTCGCGGTCGTCGGTTCGGCGAACATGGATTTGCGAAGCTTCTATAGCAACTTCGAGATCAACGCGCATTTGTTCGATCCGAGCGCGATTTCCCGCGTGGAGCAGCATTTCCTGCAAGATCTCAAAGACGCGGAAGAGCTGAACCTGCAACGGTTCTTGAAGCGTCCCCGCAAGCAGAAATTCAGGGAAGCGATGGCGCGTATCTTGTCTCCGCTGCTGTAATCATCTCATCTCGGCAATTGCCCGAGGATGGGCGCGAGCGATTGCGGCTTTAGCGCCCGGAGCGGGTCGCCCTTCTCTCTAAGCCGTTCCACGACGTTGAGCAGATGGAAGTCCGTCGGCTTGACGTCCCGGCGCACCTCGTCCCACGAGATCGGTGTCGACACGCTCGCTCCCGGCCTCGCGCGGGGGGAATAGGCGGCGGGCAGCGTTTTGCCTGCGTAATGCTGCAAGTAATCGAGATAAATGAGGTCTCCGCGATCCTTCTTGAGCCTTTCCACCGTAAACAACTTCGGATTTCTCGCCGCCAAATATTCCGAGACGAACTTGCCGAACCGCCGAAGTTCGTCGAAGCTCGGCCCCCGTTCGATCGGCATGACGATTTGCACGCCGGTCGCTCCGGACGTCTTAGGCAAAGCGGCCAATCCGAGCGAGTCCAGCAACTCTCCGACGAGCGAGACGGCTTCCATCAAGCGGGGCTCGACGTCGAGCGACGGGTCGATGTCGAGCATCCAGGCGTTCGGCAGAGGCTGGCCGATCTCGTCGGAGGCGACATGGAATTCGAGCGCGTATAGGCTTCCCATCCATAGCAACGACTGAACGGAGTCGAGCACGACGTAGCGGATGCCGCCAGCCAAGGCGGTTCGGACGAAATCGGGCGTCGGCTCCGGCGCGTTTTTCTGGTAAAAGGAAGTACTGTGGATGCCCTCCGGAAAACGGATCGTCGTCAAGCAACGCCCCGCGGCGTAAGGAAGCAAGTAAGGGGCGAGTTCGGCGAGCAAGCGAACGTAATCCAGCTTCGCGATGCCCATCTCCGGCCAGATCGGTTTGTCCGGATGGGTCACGTTCAGCTCGAAGTCTCCCAGCCGAACGAGAACGGGAGA
The DNA here is from genome assembly GCF_042655365.1 of Cohnella suwonensis. Taxonomy (NCBI): domain Bacteria; kingdom Bacillati; phylum Bacillota; class Bacilli; order Caryophanales; family Paenibacillaceae; genus Cohnella; species Cohnella suwonensis. Next base: position 59,356 of record NZ_JBHSMH010000118.1, read on the forward strand.
CGCGGCGGACATCTTCGCGCGGGCTGTCATCGGTACAATCCCTCCTTCTAGCGCAAGCTGCGCTCATAATTTTCGTTCGCCGGGCGAAGGTTAACGGAACGGGGAGGTTATCATCTCGATATGGACGAACCGAATATTCCCGTCATGCCGTTCGAGCCGATCGCGGCGGACGAAGCGCCGGCCGGCGAGCCGTGGATCGCTCAGGTGAAGTGGGATGGCGTCCGCATGCTCGCTTACGGCGGCGAGAGCGGCGTCCGTCTCTTTAATCGCCGGATGAACGAGCGAACGCTGCACTACCCCGAGCTGTCCCGCGCGACCGATTATTGCCGCTCGAACCGATTCGTTCTCGACGGAGAGATGATCGCATTCGACGAGAGCAAGCCTTCTTTCCGGGAGATCATGAAGCGGGACGGCATCCGTCAGCCGTCCGCGATCGAACGGGCCGTCCGAACGACGCCCGTCGCGTATATGGTCTTCGACGTTCTCTCGATCGACGGCGAATGGGTCACGGAACGGCCGCTCAAGGAACGGATGAAGCTGCTAAGCGATATTCTGATTCCCGGCCCCGTCGTTCAAGCCGTTCCCGAATACCCGAACGGTCAGCAACTGCTCGAAGTCATGAGAGCCCATCGTATGGAAGGCATCGTCTGCAAGAATCTCGACAGCGCCTACGCGATCGGCGGCAAAGACGGAAGATGGCTTAAAATAAAGCTGTTTCGCGATCTGTACGCGGTCGTCGGCGGAGCGATCGTCGAGGGCGGCGTCTTTCGTTCCTTGTTGCTCGGCTTGTACGACTCGGAATCAGCGGCGGCGGGCGCAAAGCTTGTCTATATCGGCCGCGCCGGAATGGGCAAGCTCTCCGGCCGGGTAGGCGAGGAACTGCGGCGTGCGCTCGCCGCGATCGAACAATCCGAGATGCCTTTCGCGGACAAGCCGGATAAGTTTCGCGAAGCGATCTGGTTCGACCCTCGGCTCGTCGTCAAAGTCCAGTACATGGAGTGGACGCCCGCCGGCACGATGCGACACCCGGTGCTTCAGGCGATGGCGCCGCAAGAGAATCCGGCGACATGCACGTTTAAGCAACTATAGCGATACTGCTTAAGGTAGCATGGGGCGTTCCCGGAGCCGGTCGGCGGCTTCAAGGGACCGCCCCTTCTTTTTTGCGCGTTCGCGTGCCTCTCGGTTTGGCTTTACCCGGATCTCCGGTCCCGCCCATCGCCGCATCGGCAACCGGCGCGCCCGCGGCCGGCTTCGTCGCCTCGAGGCTCGCCTGCAACGCCGCCATCAGATCGATGACGTTCGTGCGTTCCGCCGCCGGAGCGGTGACGATGTCCGCGCCTTCGCCGGCGATTTTACGCTGGATCGCTTCCTGAAGGGCGACGCGGTAGTCGTCCGTGTACTTGCCCGGATCGAACGGCGCATAGAGCTGATCGATGAGCAATTTCGCCATGCTCAGCTCCCGGTCGTTTACCGTCGTCTGCTCGGGCAAGTTCGGCACCTGCTGCAGCGAGCGGATCTCGTCCGGAAAATGCATCGTCTCCATGCAGATGCAATTGTCGAGAGGGCGAATCGCCGCCAGGCTGCTTTTGCTGCGTATGGCGATTTTGGCGATGCCGATCTTCCCGGATTGCCGCATCGCTTCGAGCAGCAGGTTGTACGCGCCGGAGCCCGCCTGGTCGGGAGACAAGTAATAAGCCTTCTGATAATAAAGCGGATCGATTTCCGTCAGGTCGACGAAGTCCAGAATCTGGATCGTCCGCGTATTATCGGGTTTGATCGCGTCGAGCTCGTCGGGCTCGAACAGCACGAAGCGGCCCTTCTCGTATTCGTAGCCTTTGGCGATCTGTTCCCATTCGACTTCCTTCTCGCAATGCGGGCACGTTCGCACGTTGGAGATCGGCGTGCCGCATTCCTTATGGATCATCCTCAGATGAACGTCCTTGTCTTCCGTCGCCGCGAACATTTTGACCGGCACGTGGACGAGTCCGAAGCTGATCGCGCCTTTCCAGACCGTGTGCATGAGCAAGCTCTCCTTCGCGTAAGTGACTTCCTTAGCAGTTGTTCAAAAAGTCCGGTTATGATCACGAAGTATTTCAAGGAGTCTACTCGGCATCGAATTTTGAATTCAGCCGGGACTTCCGGTTCTCACGTAGGTCTTGCCTACGCTCCGATCTTCATTCCCTAGCTTCTTTCAACCTTCTCGGTGCTGATAACCGAACTTTTTGAACTCGCACCTTTAGCTTCCCCGGCCGCATGGAAATCAATCGGGAGGGGCATATTTGGAAAGGATGCAACGCCATTCACGAAGGGAGCGAAGAAACGATGGGCGCGGATAACGAAAGCCAAGCGCAGCTCGGCTCGGATGCGATTCACGAGGGCAAGGACGTGTACGACATGGATATCGACCGGATGATCAACGAAGGGCTTGGCGGCGGCCAGGTGACCCTTAATAACGGGCTGATCACCGAATCATCGACCGATTACATGGAAAGGGACGAACCATGAACGCACAAAGAGCGCAAGAAATTTACGATTCTTCGGACAATATCGCGGTGCAGCTCGACGACGGGGAATCGGTGTGGATCGAAAAAGTGGACGTAGCGAACGGCGTGGCGACCGTGCAAATCGGCCAAAGCCCGACGAACACGCAGACCGTCGGCGTCGATCGGCTGAAAGAAGTCGAGCATTAGGACGCTAGGTTGACAGCCATCACGTGACGTCACACTTCGCGCTGGAAGTCGCGCGAGGTGCCGAAAGCCGGCTAGCCGCCGCATTCGCACCGCACCCGCACAGCGCTGGCACCGTCTCGCAAGGACCCAATCGCCGCGACATGCTTGCTTTTTGAGAGCGACCGATGACTGTGCTACAATGGAAATAGTTTCTACTATTTCTACTTGGGGAGTGAGCAGTCATGTACGATATCGCCATTATCGGCGGAGGCCCGGCGGGCGCGAGCGCGGCTATCTACGCGGCGAAAGCCGGCAAGAAAACGCTCGTCATCGACAACGACCAAAGCGTCACGAAACGGGCATGGGTGGAAAATCATTACGGAGTAGAAGGCATTACCGGTCCGGATCTCGTCGCGATCGGCAAAAAGCAGGCCGCCAAGTTCGGCGCCGAATTCGTCGCGGCGAAAGCGTCCAAGCTGACGGCGGGCGACGGATTCATCGCGATCGAGACGGACGGCGATACGTACGAAGCCGGTCACGTCATCATCGCAACGGGAATGTTCACGGACGTTGCGGAAGCGAGCGGCATCCATACGAAGCCGGGAACGGAACCGCGGATCAAGACGATAGTCGATTGTACGCCCGAAGGCAAAACAAGTCTGGATAACGTCTGGGCGGCGGGCACGGCGGCGGGCGTAAGCATGCACACGATCATTACGGCCGGCGACGGCGCGAAAGTCGCGATCAACGTCATCAGCGAGCTGAACGGCGCGCGTTACGTCGATCATGACGTGTTGAAGGCGTAAGCGAGCGGATCGTATCGAACGAACGATATATCACGAACGGGCTTCGCGGGACTCGCCGGATCGGCGGAGAACGCGGGGCCTTTTTTTCGTTCGGATTCGTTGGGAAGACGGCTCCCGTCACGCATCGCGTATCCCCCTGTTATGTAGCCAGGAAAATCGTCTTGGAGCAGGGAGGTTACATGAAAGTCGGCTCCAAACCGGGCAACGGCAGCGTGTTCTCGATTTTTCTGCCCTTGAAAAGCTGAATCGATTTTTTTATCGGCCGCCCATGTGATGCCATAACTGCCTCGCTGGACAAGACAAACTGCAAAAGTACAGTTTATAGGGCTCGTCCTTTCAAAAGTCCGTAGCCAACCTGCAAAAATGCAGGTTGTTTGCCGATTTTAGTGCAAAACGAACCCTTTCAGCTCAACAAACTGTAGTGGGTGCAGGTTGTTACGCCGTTTTACCGATTTGAGGGGAAACAACCTGCACTTTTACAGTTTGTCAGGCATGTAGGCATGCAACGCTATTGCGACGACTGAGCCCAGATAGGTAGCGTTCAATCAGGCCGTATACGCCCTACTGGTTTCTCTAAATGCAAAAAGGCAGGCCCGCGGCCTAACCCGAGGGACTGCCTTTTTGTAAGACGATTTTCCGCGATTACTTTATAAACTCCTGTACCCATACGCCGTTGTAATAAGCGACGCCGATCGTCGTGAAGTTGGCGCTCAGAATGTTCGCTTTATGACCCGCGCTGTTCATCCAAGCGGTCATGACTTCTTGCGGAGTTTTTTGGCCTTTGGCGATGTTTTCGCCCGCGTAGCTGTAGCTGATGCCGTACTTCTTCATCATGTCGAACGGCGAGCCGTACGTTGGCGAAGTGTGGCTGAAGTAGCCGTTATTGTACATGTCCTTCGCTTTGTCGAGAGCCATCTTGGTTAACGTGGCGTTCGTCGATTTCAGCGGGCTGAGTCCGGCTTTGGCGCGTTCTTGGTTCACGAGGGTAACGACTTGGGCCGCGTAAGCGGAAGTCGCCGTCGTGGTAGTGCCCTTGCTCGTGCCCGTGCTTGGCTTGGACGTGCTCGGAGTTGTCGTCGTCGGCTTGGACGTGGTCGGTTTAGTTGTCGTCGTCGGCTTGGACGTGGTCGGTTTAGTTTGGCTGCCGGACGGATACAGACTGTTGAAATATTTTTGCAAAAGGGCGTTCAAATCGTAGCTGCCCGTATATATCGTCTTGACTGTCGTCGTTGTCGCCGGCGTTGCGGCCGATGCGGCACCGACGCTCGCCGGGATGGAGATAGCCAATGCCAGAGTGCCCAATGCGACGATTCTCGTAACGTTATTGCGCTTATTCATAGGTTGATTTCCTCCCTTGAGTTGGCCCGAAGCGATGATCGGGCTTGGAATATCTCAAAGTCTATCAGCTACCTCGGCGGAGAACATGCCATAAAATCTGACAGTCGTCCTCGCGTTTGCGGCGAAAAGCAGCCACGGCGCGGATTCCGTCGATTGAATTACAAAATTCTCATTGGCGAAATACGGTAGCGATTAGCTAGATGTTGGGAATGGAATTGGAAAAAGACGCGTAAATGCTTGTCCGGCCGGCCGAATCGGCATGCGAAGAAAAGCCGAGCGGTCTTTGCATGTTCCCGATTTCGCCCTTATAATGAAGGGAACAAATTCGCCCGCGAAAAGAGGAGACGCCGTGCCGCCATTGGACGAGTTCGCGCGCATCCGCGCCTGGACGCAAGATCGCCAGCCGAAGGAAACGTTTGAACTGGCGGGCGTCTCGCTCGGCATCGGAGACGATGCGGCCGTCGTGAACGGCGCTCCGGGAATGCAGTGGTTGCTAGCGGTGGACACGATGGTCGAACGGGTCCACTTTCTCGAAGAAACGATGGGAGACGCCGATGTCGGCTACAAAGCGCTGGCGGCGAACGTTAGCGATATCGCCGCGATGGGCGGAGTGCCCAAGCATGCGCTAGTCTCCGTCAGCGCGCCTCCGGCTTGGAACGCCGAGCGGATCGGCCGACTTTACGACGGATTGTACGCATGCGCGGACAAATACGGCATCGCCGTTATCGGAGGCGATACGACGTCCGCTCCGGCGCATCTCGTCGTCAGCGTAACGGTCATCGGTACGGTGGAATCCGGAAGGGCGATCGCGAGAAGCGGGGCGAAGCCGGGGCAGTTCGTTTTTCTGACGGGGCCTACGGGTTTGTCCGCGGCCGGACTCCACGGCATGCTCGCGAAGTCCGATGCCGAATCCGACGGCCGAAGCAAAAGCAATCCCAAGCTCAACCCGGTGCCCTCCCGCCTCGCGCAAGCGCATCGCCGCCCGTCGCCTTCGGTCAAGGCGGGACGGCTGCTGCTCGAATCGGGATGGGGCGCGTCGCTGAACGACGTCAGCGACGGGCTCGCGAGCGAAGCATGGGAGCTTGCCGAAGCTTCGGGCGCGCTGCTCGTGCTGCGAGAAAGCGCTTTGCCCGTATCCGGGGAGCTCGCCTCCTACGCGAGCGAACAAGGGAAACGCCCGCTCGACTGGGTATTGTACGGCGGGGAGGATTACGTTCTGCTCGGGACGGCGGATCCGCGGCACGAAGAGGCGCTTAAGGCGCGTTTTCGCGAGGAAGGACTTCCCTTGTTCGTCGTCGGGGAAGTCGAAGAAGGAACGCCGGGCGTCGTGCTGGAGACGCCGTCCGGCGCAAGGAAGCCGCTCGCGAAGGGCGGCTACAATCATTTTCCGGAAGGGTAAGATTAACATCATGGCTAAGAAATACGTTTGCGAAGCGGCTTCCGTTCAGGATACGGTCGCGTTCGCGGAAGCGCTCGCGGCGCAAGCGGGACCGGGCGCGGTACTGGCGCTCGACGGCGATCTTGGCGCCGGCAAAACGCGGTTCGCGCAGGCGTTCGCCGCAGCGCTCGGCGTGACGGACGTCGTGAACAGCCCGACGTATACGATCATTAAAGAATACGAAGGGGGCAAACTCCCTTTTTACCATATGGACGTCTATCGGCTATCGCTCGAAGAGGCGGACGAGCTGGGCTTGGACGAATATTTTCACGGAAGCGGCGTTACTCTCGTCGAATGGGCGTCGATCATCGCTCCCCTATTGCCGGAGGAAAGGCTGCGCGTGCGGATCGAGACGACGGGGCCGGACTCTCGCCGCTTTGTTTGCGAGCCGGTCGGAGCCGCTTACGAACGTTGGTGCGAGAAGCTGGCATTGCCGGCGTACGAAGGGGAAGGTGACGACGCATGAACGAACGACATCAAGAGCAAGTCGACTTAGCGCAGGGGTCCGTCACGCTGCTCGCCTTCGACACGTCGACTGCGGCGTTCTCCGCCGCAATCGTGAAAGACGGGGAGCGGATCGATTCGACGGTATCTTTCGCGGAGCGGAACCATTCCGTGCGAATCGTCTCCGAATTGAAGGAACTGCTGGCCCGGAACGGGATGTCGCCGGAGCAGTTGGACGGCATCGCCGTCGGCCAAGGGCCGGGATCGTATACCGGCGTCCGGATCGCGGTGACGGCGGCGAAGACGCTCGCGTGGGCGTGGAACAAGCCGCTCGTCGGCGTGTCCAGCTTGGAATCGCTGGCGCTCGGCGCCTGGGATGCCATCCGGGCTAACGAGACCGTCAAGGGCGAGACGTGGATCGTGCCGCTCATGGACGCGAGACGCGGACAAGTATATACGTCGAGGCACGTGGCGGACGGCGACGGTCGATGGGTGCGCGCGGACGGCGACGGCATTCGGTTGATCGCCGATTGGGCGCCGCATCTGGAACGGCTCGCCTTCGAAGCGGAGCATCAAGGCGTCGCCGCGATATGGTTCGTCGGCGAATTGTTGCCCGCGCACTTGGACGCAATCGAGCAGGCGAACGAAGCCGGTCGCGTGCCTCTACGGACGTTGCCTTGCGACGTAAGCGCGGCCGCGGCGGGACGAATCGGCGAACGGCGCGTTCGCGCGGGAGAGCGCGACGACGCCCATGCGTTCGTTCCGAACTATACGCAGCTGGCGGAGGCGGAAGCGAAGCTGCTGGCGGCATCTCGGGGAGAGTGATGGTCTTGGAATACCGCTTGATGAACTTGAACGACATCGCAGCGATCGTCGAGATCGAACGCGAAGCGTTCACTGCTCCGTGGTCCGCCGAGGCGTTCCGCAACGAGCTGACGAACAATTTATTCGCTAAATACATGATCATGGAGAGCGAAGACGGCATTGTCGGCTATGGCGGCATGTGGCTTATCATCGACGAGGCCCACGTGACCAATATCGCCGTCCGGGAGAGATTCAGGGGCCGGGGATACGGGAAGTCGCTGCTTCGAGAAATGATGCGGACCGCATATTTTCTCGGTGCCAGGCGCATGACGCTCGAAGTGAGGGTGTCCAACGAAATTGCCCAGTCGCTCTATCGCAAAATGGGATTTTACCCGTCCGGCGTCAGACCGGAATATTATTCGGACAACTTGGAGGACGCGCTCATCATGTGGGCGGACCTCGTTCCGGAAGACGACGAGGAAGCGGAGTACGCCGGCTCGGAAAAGAGGGAAGAAGCATAAATGGCATCATCTAGGGAATCATCCGATCATCTCTCATCTTCAGGTGCCGACCGCGAAGGCTTGCTGTTGGCCATCGAGACGAGCTGCGACGAGACGTCCGTCGCCGTCGTTCGCGGCGGCCGCGAAGTGCTGTCCAACGTCATCTCCAGCCAGATCGACACGCATCGCCAATTCGGCGGAGTCGTCCCGGAGATCGCTTCGCGCAAGCACGTGGAGAGCATCACGATTATTTTGGAGGAAGCGCTTAAGGAAGCCGGCGTCGGCTTGTCCGACATCGACGGCATCGCGGTCACTCAAGGTCCGGGCTTGATCGGGGCGCTTCTCGTCGGCGTCGTCGCGGCGAAGAGCCTCTCGCTCGCGCTCGATGTGCCGCTTATCGGCACGCATCATATCGCGGGACATATTTACGCGAATCGGCTGATCGGAGACATCGTGTATCCGGCGCTCGCGCTCGTCGTGTCCGGCGGGCATACGGAAATCGTGCTGCTCGAGTCGGAGGGAAAGTTCCGTCTGATCGGCAGGACGCGGGACGACGCCGTCGGCGAAGCCTACGACAAAGTCGCGCGGGCTTTGCGGTTCCCGTATCCGGGAGGACCGTACGTAGACCGTCTGGCGCAAGAAGCGAAGGAGGAGATCGTGCTGCCCCGTTCGTGGCTGGAGCCGGACTCGTACGATTTCAGCTTCAGCGGCTTGAAATCCGCGGTGCTGGCCGAGATCAACCGTTCCCGGATGAAGGGCGAAGATCCGGACTTCTCGGCGCTCGCGAAGGGCTTCCAGCAGTCGGTCATCGACGTCGTGACGGGCAAGGCGATCCGCGCGGCGAAGCAATTCGGCGCCCGGCAAATGCTGTTGTGCGGCGGCGTCGCGGCGAACCGCGGCCTGCGGGGGAAGCTCGCCGAGCTCTGCGAGGCGGAAGGCTTGCCGCTCCTGATTCCGCCGAACAAGCTGTGCACCGACAACGCGGCGATGATCGCCGCGGCCGCGGACATGAAGTGGCGGCGGGGACAATTTTCTTCGCTCGACCTGAAAGCGGAAGCGGTTATGTCCCTTGAGGAATGGTCGGTTTAAGATAGTTTGATAAAAAACAGTCTTTATCCTTCGGGATAAAGACTGTTTTTTGGACTTGGGCCTATTAGCTTCGATCAGGAGCGAGTTAGTGCGCCAGAGCGAGTAATTCGTTGCCGGCAGCCCTGAACAGGAGCGAGTTAGTGCGCCAGAGCGAGTAATTCTTTGCCGGCAGCCCCGATCGCGCGAAAGCTACTGTGTCGATGCTGAAAATCGTCAAGAAGGAAAAAATTTCTCCGATTGCGAATTATCCGAATTGACAGACGATTGGCAAGTGCATATAATAAAATCCAATCCCCCAGGGGAGCATAACACTTGCAAACGCGATGAACAGGAACAGTAGGGCTTATCCCCGATTCAGAGAGCTGCGGGACGGTGCAACGCAGCGGACGGGAACCCGAAACTCGCCTGGGAGCGGAAGAATGGAACACGGGGACGCGAAGGCGTCCGGTGCGTACATTCCTACGGCTAACCCCCGTGATCGGGTCCGAGCGGATATTCCCTTGCCGGGAGTATCAACGAGAGTGGTACCGCGGATCGCTAATTAGCCTTCCGTCTCTTACAAGAGACGGAAGGCTTTTATATTTTATACGCATGGAACGGGAGTAGTAAGACGACCTCGGGATCAGAGAGCTGCGGGACGGTGCGACGCAGCCGAAGAGGGAATCCGAACTCGCCCGGGAGCGGAACGGTGGAAAGACGCGGACGATCATGCCGCGCTGCGTACATCGTTACGGCTGGCCCCCGATACAGGGCGCTCGCGGCGCGGTCGACCGAACGACTCGCGCAGGCGGCACAAGTGGAAGGCCGTTCGTCCGTCGGAAGACGAGCGCCTTCAAGCGGAGTGGTACCGCGGCGGCTTCTAGAAGCCCGTCGTCTCTGGCCTTAAGAGACGACGGGCTTTTTCGCGTTCCTCGGCGGGGACAGGTAGCGCGCCTTTCCCTTCTTGCGAGCCCGTCGCTCTCTCAACCCGATTCGACGTCCCGGACGGGGCGACCATCCAAGGAGAGTGTACCTATGACAACGAACACGAACATCGCAAGCGACATCGCCGAAGCCAAACGCCGCATTAAAATTTTCGACACGACGCTGAGGGACGGCGAGCAAGCGCCCGGCGCTTCCATGAAGCCGGAGCAGAAAATCGTCATCGCCCGCCAATTAGCCCGCATGGGCGTCGACGTCATCGAGCCGGGCTTCGCGATCTCGAGCCCCGGCGAATTCCAAGCGATCCAGCACATTTCCCGCGAGCTTCAGAACGTGGAAATTTGCGGTTTCGCACGCTGCGTCAAGGCGGACATCGACTCGGCCGTCGCGGCTACGCAAGACGCGGCCCGTCGCAGATTGCATTTGTTCATCTCCGCTTCCCAGATCCATCTGGATTTCCAACTGCGCAAGACGCAAGACCAAGTCGTCCAGATGATGAGGGAGATGGTCGCGTACGGCAAGCAATTCGTCGACGAGATCGAGTTTTCCCCGATGGACGCCTCCCGTTCGAGCGAAGAATTCCTGTTCCGCGTCGTGGAAGCGGCCATTGAAGAAGGCGCGACGATCATCAACATTCCCGACACCATGGGGTATGCCCTGCCGGAGGAGTTCGGGCCGCTGTTCACCCGGGTGCGCGAAGGCGTCAGAGGCGGAGACAAAGTCGTCTATAGCACGCATTGCCACAACGATCTGGGGCTGGCAGTCGCGAACAGCTTGGCGGCGATCCGCCACGGCGTCACCCAAGTCGAGGTCAGCGTGAACGGCGTCGGCGAACGGGCGGGCAACTGCTCCCTGGAGGAGCTGGTCATGGCGATCGAGACGCGCGGCGATTCGATGGGCGTCGAGACGGGCATCCGCACGGAGCACATTTACGAGACGTCTCGCCTCGTCAGCCGCACGATGCATTTTCCGATCGCGTTCAACAAGCCGATCGTCGGCCGCAACGCGTTCCAGCACGAGTCGGGCATCCATCAGGACGGCCTGCTCAAGAACCGGAACACCTACGAGATCATGGATCCGGAAGCGATGGGCATCCCGCGTAGCATGATCATTCTCGGCAAGCATTCCGGCCGGCACGCGATCAAGCACCGCGTCTCCGAATTCGGCGTCTCGCTCGACGAGAAAGAGATGGAGGAGCTGTACAACCGATTCAAGGCGAAAGCCGACGAGTTGAAAATCGTCACCGACGACGTGCTGATGGAATTGGTCGGGGAGTCGACGGATACGATCGTGCAGCCGTACTCGCTCGTCGACCTGCAAGTGCTGGCCGGTTCGAACCGCTCGCGGATCGCATCCGTTACCATTCGAAGCTCCGCGGACGGCGAGGAGAGGACGTATACGGGCGCGGGTGATGGGCCTCTCGAGGCGGTCATTCACTGTATCCGCGAAGCGATGCCGGTCGACGCCGTATTCGAGGATTTGGAGCTGCACTCCTTGTCCACCGGAGAGGACGCGACGGGAGAAGCGGTCGTCACCGTGTCGAGCGCGGGCAAGCGCAACATCGGTTCCGCGGTTCACAAGGACATTATACTCGCGGCGGCGAAAGCCTACGTTGCGGCCGTGAATGGGGTGATTCTTGCTGTCCGGACGAAAGAGGTCCGTCGGGAAGCCGCCGGCGAATAAAACCGTCGCGAATAGGGGAGGAATGAGCGAATGAATCGCGTTCTTCAGTATTACGACCGGTTCGACGAATGGGGCCGTTTGGATCGGGAGCCGATCGAATTCGAGATCAATCTTCGGCATATCATAGCCAACTTGCCGGAGAGAGGCGGCATTCTCGATAACGGCGCCGGTCCCGGCAAGTACGCCGTCGCGCTTGCGAAGAGAGGGTACGACGTGACGGTGTCCGACTTCTCCCCGCGGCTCGTCGAACAGGCTCGTTCCAAGGCGGAAGAAGAAGGTGTCGCTTCCGTCATGGGCGGCTTCCGCGTCGCGGACGCGAGAGACTTGAGCCTCTTCGGGGACGAAACTTTCGATGCTTGCTTGACGATGGGGCCGATGTATCACTTGCAATCGGCCGATGACCGGAAGCTGGCGCTGTCGGAGATGCGCAGAGTGACGAGAAGCGGAGGCCTTGCGTTCGTCGCGTTCATGTCCAAGCTTCGTCATCTCGCCGTCTCGCTTGCCGATCCGCTCGTTTGGAAGCCGCACGACGAAATCCCCGCTTTGGAAGCTTTCATGAGGACGGGGGTGTACGATCACCCGGACGAAGGACGGTTTACGGGCGTCTACTTTGCGGATATCGGGTCGATCGTTCCCGGGATGGAGAGCGCGGGTTTCGAATGCGTGAAGCTGATCGGTTCATCGGGTGCCGGGAATCTGAGCGCGGAGCAATGGCGCCATTGGGAGCGTCAAGGCGAAGAGTCGGCGGCCGCGGCGATGCGGCTCATGCTCGAAGCGTCCGAAAGCCCGTACCTGTTCGGCTCGTCCAGTCATTTGTTGTACATCGGGCGAAAAAAATAAGACCTATCAACGATAACGGCAACACCCATCGCGCGATCCTCGTGCACGGGGGCGTTGCCGTCTTTTTTTGAAGTCGAATTTCCTCGTGCCATTTTGGGTAGCGAGAAAGGGGGCGCGCGACACCGGCGTTGCTTGTTTGAGAGGTCGTCTTGAGTACCCTGCTTGAGAGGTCGTCTGGCGTTCTCCTACGCCTCGTCGAAGGACGTGAAATGGAATTATCCAGTTATACTGGGCGGAAAACACTTATGTAGGTTCGTGTAATGGAAAAGTCCATTAATTCCAGCGATTTCAGCCCGTTTTGGGCGAATCGGCCTGAAATTCATGTATATATCCATGAATAAATCGTATTTGAGCGCCAAACGGCTTAATTTACTGTATTTATCCAGTACAACGAAATCGGCTGTCCGATTGCCATTCCCCGTTAGAGTTTACACTCACTCCCGAACTCCCGAACTCCCGAACTCCACTGCATCGGATAAATGAAAGCCAGCCGATTCAATTCCGAACACTCTAACAAACTGGATATCAGGTCCTCTGATAGCATGTGGACAAAGTTATTCACATCGCATGTGCACAGTGTGCATAAAGTCCAAAATCCCTTGGTACGCATGCGTTTGAAATTCCTTGAAAGCGGGATGAGTTTTTCACAACTCTTCTGTGGATATTGTGGACATTGTGGATGAAACGATGGGCAAAAATGCCATCCCCATCAATCGACAAAAAAAGAGCTTGCGCACCAATCTTTTCGGCCGCGGACTCGTCGTCCCGACCCATCCGATTGGATGTGCAAGCTGTGGATAAAGCTGTGCATAAGTGAAATGTCAATCAAGCGTTTTCGCGATTACTCTTCCATTAACGCTTCCCAAACCGCGTAAACTTCCTCCAAGGCGGATTTTTTCTTCTCCGTCTCGGCCTGTTTTTCCCGAAGAAGCATATAGTCGGTAGCCGTTGCGGGGTCTGCCATCTCGAGCTCCAATGCCTCGATCTCCTCTTCCAGACGGGCGATGTCGGACTCCGCTTGCTCCCGCTTGCGGGCGCGGGCGCGATCCTCGCGCTTGGCTTGCTTCTCGGCTTCGTAGTTATTCACAGCCCCGCCGGCGCCTGCCGCGCCAGTCGTGCCCGATCCGGCGCCCGCACTTGACCCCGATGCGTAGGAACTTGCGTGCTCCCATTCGTGCAGCTGGCGCTTTTTGTCGACCATTTCGTCATAATTTCCCAGGAAATGAGTCGCTCCGTCAGGGGCGAGCTCGACGATGCGGTCGGCGATCTTGTTAAGGAAGTAACGGTCATGGGAAACGAAGACCAACGTGCCGTCGTATTCCTCGAGCGCCGCTTCGAGCACTTCCCGGCTCATTAGGTCCAAATGGTTGGTCGGTTCGTCGAGCAACAGGACGTTGGCCTTCAGCAGCATGAGCTTGGATAAGGCGACCCGCGCTTTCTCCCCGCCGCTCAGAGATCCGACCTTCTTGCGCACGTCCTCGCCGCTGAACAAGAAATTGCCGAGTACGGTGCGGATTTCGGCTTCGGGCAGCATCGGGTATCGGCTCCATAATTCTTCGAGCACCGTATTCGATGCGTTCAATTCGCGTTGCTCCTGATCGTAATAGCCGAGCGAAATGCCGGCTCCCCACTCGATGACGCCATCCCGGATCGGCAGCTTCTCGATAAGCGCGCGCAGGAGCGTCGTCTTCCCGATGCCGTTAGGACCAAGCAGAGCGACCCGTTCGCCGCGTTTCACCTCGAACGATACGCCCCGGAAGAGCGGCGCGAGCTCCTCCTTCGGCGCCGCGGAGACGTTTACGACCCGAAGCACTTCCTTGCCGCTTCTTCTCTCGGTCGTGAACGAGAAGTTCGCTTGCCGCAACGTTCCCGGCTTCTCGAGCCGTTCGATGCGTTCGAGCGCGTTGCGTCTGCTTTGCGCCCGTCTCGTCGTCGTCGCGCGCACGATGTTGCGCTGAATGAAGTCTTCCATGCGGGATATTTCTTTGCGTTGCTGCTCGTATAGCTTCGCTTGCTGTTCGAAAGCGGCGGCTTTCAAATCCATGAAGCGGCTGTAGTTGCCCGTATATCTCGTGGCGGCATGCCGCTCGATCTCGACGACCGACGTGACGGTGGCGTCCAAGAAGTATCGGTCATGGGAGACGATGACCATCGCGCCTGCGTACGCTCTCAAGTACTGCTCCAGCCAAGTAAGCGTGTCGATGTCCAAATGGTTCGTCGGCTCGTCGAGCAGGAGCAGCTCGGGTTGCACGAGAAGCAGCCTCGCGAGCGCGAGCCGCGTCCGCTGGCCGCCGCTCAGGGAAGCGACCTCCGTATCCGGGTCGAATCCGCCGAAGCCCATGCCGTGCAGGATGCTGCGGATGCGGTTTTTCATTTCGAACCCGCCGCTTTCGCGGAATTTCTCGCTGAGATCCGCATATTGCGCCAGAAGCGCTTCGTAGCGTCCGGCTTGCTCGAGCTCGGCAGGGTCCGCGATTCGTTCTTCCATCTGTTGCAGCGTCTTCTCCTGCTCCAGCAATGGACCGAACGCGGAATTCATTTCCTCCATAATGGTGCGGTGGCCTTGAAGGCCGCCGTTCTGGGCGAGGTAGCCGATTTTCAGTTCCCTGGGCTTGGAGACGGATCCGGTTTCGGCGGATAACTCGCCGGCCACGATGCGGAGAAACGTCGATTTGCCCGCGCCGTTGACGCCGACGAGTCCGATCCGGTCGCGTTCGTTAATTTGAAGCGAGACTCCGTCCAAGATGGGAGTGGCGCCGTAATGTTTCGTTATGCTTGATGCGTGCAAGAGCAAGAGGAATCCCTCCGACGAGTTCTAAGATCGTTATGGCCTATCCATCCAAGTGTACCGTAAGAGCGCGAGTCATGTCCAAGCCGTTATGTTTTGGCGAAAATGCGTTCGTAGTGCTATTATGGAAATAAGTTGGTTTGAGGAATAACGGAGGCGGGAGACAGGATGACGGATCGAAAGCTTCTCGAACCCGCAAGCAAGCCGGAATGGCGTCGCCGGATGATGGAGATCCGCGACGGCATCGATCCCAAGGAGAGAGGACGCCTCTCGGCGCGAATCTGCGAGGCGGTAGAGGCCGAACTCCTTCGGCCGCTTCGGGAACGGCTCGGACGACCGCTGCGGATCGCCCTTTTCGCGGCGTTCAAATCGGAAGCTTCGCCGCTAGCGCTGTTCGAGCGCTGCAGCGAGGCCGGCGACCGTACGTACGCGACCCGAATGCTCGGCGGGGGAGAAGGATTGGAGCTGCGCGAAGTCGAATCGGTAAACGATTGGAGCGCCGGACGTTGGGGCGTACCGGAACCCGATCCGTCCAGAACGCGGCCGATGGACAAGAAATTGCCGCCCGACGCGGTCCTCGTGCCCGGATTGGCGTTCGACGCAAGCGGCGGTAGGCTCGGTTATGGCGGAGGCTACTACGACCGCTTGTACCAAGAAGTGACCGGTCGGGCCGAATATGAATCCGTCGGACTGCCGCTATGGATCGGTTTCGCCTTCTCCGCGCAGCTCGTCGAAGGATCGTTGCCGGCGGAGTCCCACGATCTTCGGCTGGACGCCGTCGCGACCGACGAAGGCGTCATCCGGTTACCTAAAGAGAGCAAGGGGGAAGCATGATGGATAACGGGGAGGCGCACGGCTTTACCCATTTCAACGAGCAGGGCCGGGCGCGAATGGTCGACGTCTCGGACAAATCGGAAACCGCCCGCGTGGCCGTGGCGGAAGGACGGGTGACGATGGCCCCGGACACGCTGCGCCGCATACGCGAGAAGTCCGTCGCCAAAGGGGACGTGCTCGCGGTCGCGCAAATCGCCGGCATACAGGCTGCGAAGAAAACGTCGGATTGGATTCCGATGTGCCATCCGCTACCGTTGACGGGAGTCGATATCCGATTCGCCGACGACGGGGAAAATACGCTGACGATCACGGCGGAAGTGAAGACGACGGGCAAGACCGGCGTGGAGATGGAGGCGCTCACGGCCGTCTCCGCCGCGGCGTTGACCGTCTACGATATGTGCAAGGCGCTGCAGAAGGACATGATCATCGGTCCCGTTATGCTGCTCAGCAAGACGGGCGGCAAGAGCGGCGACTTCAAGCGATAGAATACCGACTCATGGGTTCGGGGGGATATGGAATGAGATGGAAAGTCGCGTTATTGACGGCTAGCGACAAGGGCTCTCGCGGGGAACGCGAAGATACGAGCGCCCAAGTCATCCGCGAGCTGATCGAAGAGGAATTGATGGGGGACATCGTCGACTACCGGATCGTACCCGACGACAAGGACGAGATCCGCGCGGCGCTTATCGAGATGGCGGATTATTTCAAAGCCGATTTGATTTTGACGACGGGCGGCACCGGACTCGCGATTCGCGACGTTACGCCGGAAGCGACCCTGATGGTAGCGGAACGCCTCGTGCCGGGCATTCCGGAAGCGATGAGGGCGGGAGCGATTCAACGTTCCCGCTACGCCGCGCTGTTCCGCGGTATATGCGCCGTTCGAGGTCGCACGCTCATCCTGAATTTGCCCGGCGATCCGAAGGGCGTCCACGAGCATCTCATGCCCGTCATGGACATTTTGCCTGAGGCTCTCGACCAGGTGAAAGGATTGCGCTCGGAGCAGGGACGGCCATGAGCGGGGACGGCAAAAGGCCTTCGGAGGAAGGGAACGCCAAGCGCATCGGCGATTCCGTCGTTCGCGAGGTGAAGGTCGAAGACGCCGTGGGCATGGTGCTCGCGCACGACTTGACGCAAATATTGCCCGGTTCGTTCAAGGGCCGCCTGTTCCGCAAAGGACATGTCGTCTCCGCCGAAGATATCCCGAGGCTGAAGGACATCGGCAAGGAGCATCTATACGCGATCGAGCTGGCGGAGACGGATTTGCACGAAGACGACGCGGCGCACCGCATGGCGGTCGCGCTGGCGGGGGACAACGTCGGGCTGAGCGAGCCGCACGAAGGCAAAGTGTCGCTCAAATCCCGGATTACCGGACTCGCGTCGGTCGCCCGCGAAGTGGTGGAAGGCATTAACCGGCTCGGGGATATCGCCCTCGCGACCGTATTGAACCACCGGGTCGTGAAGGACGGCGAATCTCTTGCGGCGACGCGGGCGATTCCGCTACTCGTGCCGGAAGCCAAAGTCCGCGAAGCGGAGCGGATCGCGCAGGCATACCGTGAGGCTAGCGGGAAGTCTCCCGTATCCGTCAGACCGCTTCGGAGCTTCAAGGCCGGCTTGCTTACGACCGGTACTGAAGTGTTCACGGGACGAATCGAAGACAAGTTCGGTCCCGCGGTAAGAGCGAAGCTCGAAGGGCTCGGCTCGGAAGTCGCGGAGCAGCGTTTCGCGCCCGACGATCGCCATACAATTGTCAATGAAATTCACTATTTCCTCGACCGAGGGTATGATATGATACTCGTGTCGGGCGGCATGTCGGTAGATCCCGACGACCGTACCCCCGGGGCGATAGCGGAAGCCGGCACGGACATCGTCAGCTACGGCACGCCGATGCTGCCG
Organism: Cohnella suwonensis; assembly: GCF_042655365.1. Classification (NCBI taxonomy): domain Bacteria; kingdom Bacillati; phylum Bacillota; class Bacilli; order Caryophanales; family Paenibacillaceae; genus Cohnella; species Cohnella suwonensis. The sequence goes on from NZ_JBHSMH010000118.1 coordinate 77,403, forward strand.
GGTTCGATGCTGCTGTTCGGCTACTTGCGCGGCGTTCCGATATTCGGATTGCCGGGGTGCGTCATGCACGACCCTTACACTTCATTCGACGTATTGCTGCCAAGAGTATTGGCTGGGGATAAACTCGCGAAGGACGACATCGTCGCGCTGGGCTACGGCGGACTACACCGCTGATTTCCTGCCGACGGTCGACCGGAAGACATGGACCATAAGAACAAGAAGATTTCAACCAGAACGGAGGTTACACAATGGGCGGTATTGGTGCATCCGGTATCATTTTGCTCGTGTTGATCGCGCTGCTGCTCTTCGGACCTAACAAGCTCCCCGAGCTTGGCAAAGCGTTCGGGCGCACGTTGCGCGAGTTCAAGAAAGGCGCCAACGATTTGATGGACGATCCGAAGCCGGCAAGCCGGGTCGACGTTTCTCCGGAACAACCGGAACTGCAGAAAGCGGAACGGCGTCTGCCGGAATAAGCGGGACTGCAACGTACACACCTCATGGGGCCGGCCTCTCGATGCGAAGCAATCTTTCGCGTTAGGGGCGGCCCCATTGTCGCAAGGAGGCGGAAAACGGCATGGCCGATAGCCAAAGCCCGCAGCGCAACGACGAATGGATGCCGCTCATGGAGCATCTCGGCGAATTGCGCAAACGGATTATTTACTGCTTGATCGTATTCGTGCTCGGCCTGGTCGGGGGCTTGTTCGGCTCCCAGCCCGTATTCGATTATTTGGTGGAAGCGGCTCCAGTCGACAATCTGGACCTGCACGCGTTTTCGCCGTGGGATGCCATCGGGCTCTACATGAAATTCGCTTTCCTGATTTCCTTCATCGTCGCGATTCCGTTCGCGATGTTCCAGCTGTGGTCTTTCGTGAAGCCGGCTCTCGGAGAGAAGGAGCAGAAGGCGACGCTCGTGTTCGTCCCTTGGGCGCTAGTAATGTTCCTCGTCGGCTTGGCGTTCTCCTATTTCGTCGTCTTCCCGATGGCGTTCCTGTTCACGGAGAAGGTCACGAATAATCTGGGCCTTGAGCAGACGTACGGCGTGACGCAGTACTTCTCGTTCCTGTTCAACATCTTGCTGCCGATTTCCCTGCTGTTCGAGCTGCCGCTCGTCATTTTGTTCCTTAGCCGCATCGGCATTCTCACGCCGGCCCTTCTCGTCAAGATGCGGAAGATCGCTTGGTTTATCCTGATCGCGATCGGCGTTATGGTCACGCCTCCGGACGTCGTGTCCGACTTGCTCGTCGCCGTACCGCTCGTGCTGTTATACGAGATCAGCGTGCTCTTGTCGAAGATCGCCTACGGCAAAAGACAACGCGCGCTGCAGCGCGAAATCGAGGCTTTGGACGAGGCGTAATCCGCCCGGCCAACGGTCCGCCAGTCCTTCCATCATGCTGCAGAAACCGTCAAATTTCGATATTCCATTTACCGAAATTATGGTACACTTGTCTCAGGAAAGGGCTTTCAGCGGCGTGAAGAATCCGGGAGGGACAGGGAATGCGCGATATGACGTTAGGACGGAAAATGTGGATCGGTTTCGCGGGATTGACCTTGCTTTTGGTATTAGCGTTCATCTTGTTGGTGACGAACCTCGATCTGATGGATCATACGGCGGTAATGATCGAAGTCGTAGTCATTTTCGTCGCGATATTGGCCGCCGCGGGCTTCGGCTTGATGTGGCTGTCGCGCAACTTGACGGAAGCGATCGGCGGAGTGACCTCGACGCTGAGGAACATTGCTTCTTCCGGAGGCGACCTGACGAGACGCATACATATCCGTTCGACGGACGAGATGGGAGATCTCGCCGGCGCGGCGAACCAGATGCTGGACGGCCTACAGAAGATGATGAAAGAACTTCGCGACAGCACGGCGGAGCTTGCCGCTTCATCGATTTTGCTGAAGCAGGGCGCGGACGAGAACGCCCGCGTCAGCAGCGAAGTATCCAAGGCGGTCGAGAAAGTCGCTTCGGGTTCCGAGACGCAAGTCGCGCAATCGCAAGAGATTTCGGCGACGATGCAGGAGACGATGGACGGACTGAACCAAGTCGCTTCGACGACGACGGGCGTATCCGACGCCGCGCAATCGACGGTCAGCAGCGCCCAAGCGGGTTCGTTGCTGCTGCAATCGACTTCGGCGGAGATCGCCCAAGTGGAGACGGCGTTCCGCTCCTTGCAGGAAGTCGTCAGAGGGTTGAACCACAAGTCCGAGCAAGTGCGCGAAGTCATCGGTTACATTTCCGAGGTCGCGAATCAGACGAACTTGCTGGCGCTTAACGCGGCGATCGAAGCGGCCCGCGCGGGCGAACACGGACGGGGCTTCGCCGTCGTCGCCGGCGAAATCCGCAAGCTTGCGGACCAGACGCAGCAGTCCGCCGTTCAGATCGGCGAGACGATCGGGACGATGTCCGGCGATATCGGCCAAGTGGCCACCATGTTCGAGCAAAGCGCCGGCCAAGTGTTCTCGGCCGTATCGGGCATGCGCAACGCGGAAGAGACGTTCCGCACGATCGTCGGTAACGTCGGCCAATTGACGACGAACATCGTGGATGTGGCGGCTTCCGTCGAACAGATGTCCGCGGGCAGCGCATCGGTCGCGAAGTCGATCCAAGACATTACCCGCATTACGGAAGAGACGGCATCCTTCACCGAGCAAGTGTCGGCGATGACCGAGGAACAGCTTTCCTCCACGGAGGAGATGGCCCGCACGGCGGAGAATTTGAACGTCATGGCCTCCAGGCTGAAAGCGTTGGTCGGCAATTTCAAAACTTGAATGAGGCGAACCTCCGGTGGGAACACTGGTAGCTATGCCCACTGGGGTGCGAATCCGCGGCTGTTGCGGATTCGCATTTTTTTTATGCGACATTTAACGTAAAAGGACTTGAAAAGCTGATTAAAAATCCGTATCATAGAAAATGGTTATTAGCACTTGATGCAATTGAGTGCTAACGAAATTTCTCACCAACATCTACCATTTTAAGAAGGAGGCAATTTACATGATTAGACCACTGGGTGACCGCGTGCTCGTAGAAGCGGCGGCGAAGGAAGAGAAGACGGCAAGCGGCATCGTATTGCCGGATACGGCGAAAGAAAAACCGCAAGAAGGCACGATCGTTGCGGTAGGTAGCGGATCGTTGAACAAGGATGGCGATCGGATCGCATTGGAAGTGAAAGAAGGCGACCGCGTCTTGTTCTCCAAATACGCGGGCACGGAAATCAAATACGAAGGCAAAGAGTATTTGATTATGAAAGAGAGCGACATCCACGCGATCGTGGGTTAATCCATAACGAATAATTGGGAGGGTACTTACAATGGCTAAAGAAATCAAATTCAGCGAAGACGCGCGCCGCTCGATGCTTCGCGGCGTCGACGCTCTCGCGAACGTCGTTAAAGTGACGCTCGGACCGAAAGGCCGCAACGTCGTGCTCGAGAAGAAATTCGGTTCTCCCCTGATCACGAACGACGGCGTGACGATCGCCAAAGAAATCGAACTCGAAGACGCGTTCGAGAACATGGGCGCTCAACTCGTGAAAGAAGTCGCGACGAAAACGAACGACATCGCGGGCGACGGCACGACGACGGCTACCGTTCTTGCCCAAGCGATGATTCGCGAAGGCTTGAAGAACGTAACGGCAGGCGCTAACCCGATGGTCATCCGCAAGGGGATCGACAAAGCAGTTAGAGCAGCCGTTGAGAAACTGAAAGAAATCTCCAAACCGGTCGAAGGCCGCAGCGATATTTCCCAAGTCGCAGCCATTTCCGCCGCTGACTCGGAAGTCGGCGAGCTGATCGCGGACGCGATGGGCAAAGTCGGCAACGACGGCGTTATCACCGTCGAAGAGTCCAAAGGCTTCAACACCGAACTCGAAGTCGTGGAAGGCATGCAATTCGACCGCGGCTACATCACTCCTTACATGATTACCGATACGGACAAAATGGAAGCGATTCTCGACAATCCGCTGATCCTGATCACGGACAAGAAAATCTCCAACATCCAAGAAATCCTTCCTGTTCTCGAGAAAGTCGTTCAATCCGGCAAGCAATTGCTGATCATCGCCGAAGACATCGAAGGCGAAGCGTTGTCCACGCTCGTCGTCAACCGTCTGCGCGGCACGTTCACTTGCGTCGGCGTTAAAGCTCCGGGCTTCGGCGATCGCCGCAAAGCGATGCTGCAAGACATCGCGGCTCTCACGGGCGGCCAAGTGATCACGGAAGAGCTCGGCCTCGAGCTCAAATCCACGACGGTTCAACAACTGGGTACGGCACGCCAAGTGCGCGTAAACAAAGAAAATACGATCGTCGTAGACGGCGCGGGAGACAAGGCCGACATTACGGCTCGCGTTAACCAAATCCGTGCTCAAATCGAAGAAACGACTTCCGACTTCGACCGCGAGAAGCTGCAAGAGCGTCTGGCCAAATTGGCCGGCGGCGTAGCGGTCATCAAAGTCGGCGCGGCTACCGAAACCGAGCTGAAAGAACGCAAGCTTCGCATCGAGGACGCATTGAACGCGACTCGCGCGGCCGTCGAAGAAGGCATCGTATCCGGCGGCGGTACGGCTCTCGTGAACGTATACAACGCGGTTGCCGCGGTTAACGCGGAAGGCGACGAGAAAACGGGCGTGAACATCATCCTGCGCTCTTTGGAAGAGCCGATCCGCACGATCGCCGCGAACGCGGGCCAAGAAGGCTCCGTCATCGTCGAACGCCTGAAGAAGGAAGAAGTCGGCACGGGCTACAACGCCGCTACCGGCGAGTGGGTCAACATGTTCGAAGCCGGCATCATCGATCCGGTTAAAGTGACGCGCTCCGCGCTGCAGAACGCGGCTTCCGTCGCGGCCGTCTTCCTGACGACCGAAGCGGTCATCGCCGACAAACCGGAGAAAGACAAACCGGCCGGCGGCATGCCCGACATGGGTGGCATGGGCGGCATGATGTAAACTGAAATCTCTTGTCTAGCAAGGGACTTCAAGTTAGAAAACGTCATTTGTCCACATTTTGACCACATTGAATTAAAATAGGCTTCTCACGAGTTCGATTTGAACTTTGTGAGAAGCCTTTTTTTATGGATCAGAAAGTATAAGTTTCGACTTCCTTATACTCATCTGATCCCTACGCAAAGCTACTCCGACGTCCGTAGGACGCCGAAGGCGTTTTTGCTTGTGAATAGCGTAGCTAGTTATGCATCTTCTTATGTCCTAGCGTGATAGCTTAGATACCGCAATCGGGAACGGCAGTCGGATCAGTCTTTTGAAGAGTGGTATGCACAAATGGAAAAGCAAATTCAGCAACAAGAAGAAATTACACGTGTCCCTGATGAAAACGTATTTGAGGCTGCGGAAGATATGGATGCTGGCTCTTTATAAACAAGTCATGTAAAATTCGCACTTCGTCGATAAGATTCATACTGGACAAGGCAGGAATCCTGTCATACTGTTCTTTATATGTATTGATTGAGGAAGAAGGGTTTGCCATGTGGAGCCGGATTAGACCGCAAAAGATGTATTTAAGCATATTTTTATTTTCCTCCATGGCCGTGAGCTTGCTTACCCTGGTATTCACCATGTTCCTGAGTCAGCAGTTCGCTCGAAGCGCAATGGATGAAATGGACAAGTCTAATCGAGAGAAAATGAAACAAGTCGTTAAAACCTCGGAATTTACCTTGCAGAAATTACGCCAGTTTGCGCTGAGAATCTATTCGGATGAAAGTATTGCAATCTGGACGAGCATGGATAATAACGATTACTCTCCATTCGCATTGAGTAAAGCCGCGACAAGCGTAAGGGAATTTATGAGCAGCGAACCTTTCATTTACGGCATTTATTTAATCAATTTCGATATTGACCAAATCTACACCTCGGACTCAAGTATTTACACGACGCAGGATTTCTATGACCCCATCATGTTGGACTACATTAAGGGCCAAAAAACGCCGTATCTGCAGTATGTTAACCATGAGGTGGAAGGTAAATCGTTTCTGGCTCTTGTCGTGCCTGCAGCCGGTCCTAATCAGAACTATCATGGTTTTGTTGCGATTCTGTTCAGTAAACCCTTGTTGAATGTGAACATGCTGCAGATCTCGGAGGAAGATCAGAACAAAATATATATTGAAGGCAAGAATAAGGAGTTCATTCTGGGAAATACGGATCCTGCATTAACGAAAGAACTAATGGAAATGGATAAATCGGTAGCAGAACAGAACGGGAGATGGAAGTCCGGCAAAGAGACCTGGTCTATTCAGACAGAACGGTTGCCTATAGAAGGATGGAATGTTTATCACTTATCGCCGATCTCTCTCTGGCAAGCAAAAGTAACCAAGATCCGGACCGAAATTATCGGTTCTTCGATCTTTCTGCTGTTAACTTTGCTGTTATACTTGTTCTGGCAGTCCTACCGCAGCTTGAAGCCTATTAGCGACTTGGCCTATCAAATACAAAACAAGCTGGGCAAGAAGCATCCCATCGTACGGAAAACGAAAACCAATAATGAAATGTCGTGGATTCATTCCGGGTTCCATTCCCTTGTCGAGAAGATAGAACAATTGGATTTATCGCTCAAGAGCAGCCAAGCTTTGGTGAAAGATGATTTCTTGCGCCAATGGATTCTAAATTCGAAGTCTTCAAGACCGATTAAAGAGTTTATTAGAAACCAAACGCAAATTCTTCGAACCGGATGGTTCCGCATGGCGGTCATACGTCTGGAATCTTATGGACGCTTCGAAGAGCAATTCGACTTTGCTTCACGCAAATCATTGCGCTTTGCATTAGGCAACATTATGACCGAAGTCCTTGCAAATCACGGCTATGCTGCAGAAACGGTAGATTTCGGCTCTGATCACATCGTGGCGCTCATGTCTTCGGCTCTTTCAGATGAAGACGCGGCATTAGCTGTCGGAGCGATGGAGGACGTAAAGCTTCAGATCAGTCGGTGGCTTAAGCTGGAGGTGCATGCAGCGGTAAGCTCCGTGCTTGATGTGGAGGAGAATTTGCAGACGATTTATACTCAGCTATACGAACTGACGTTAATAGGATTTATTAATCATGAGGATAGGGTGTTTACCTCCGAAGATCTGGAGCGATATGAACGAGGCAAAGACAGCGATCTAGATGAAGCCTTGCTGAAGCAGGTTATTCACTCTGTTCAGCTCAAGAACGATAAGGAGCTTGAAGGTTATTTGGATCATCTCACCTTGCATATGCAGGAGTTAAGCTATGAGGAATGCAAGCTGCAGCTGACCCACATCATTTATTCGATCATGAAGAGCTTCAAGAACTATAAAACGTTTCAAGGGATGAAGAGTATCCATACCTTCTTGGAGCAATTTGCAACCTTAGGGGAAGTAAAATCGTGGCTGTACCAAGAGCTGCTGCAGATCATAGACCAGCACCGCAACAAGAATGCCTCAAGCCGCAAGGATGAGGTCGCCGCCGAGATGATCGAATATGTGCGCAATCATCTTCACAATCCGATGCTTTCCGTGGATGACATTGCGGCTCATGTATCGATGTCCGTGAACTATGCCAGACAAATATTCAAGGACCATTTCCATAGCTCATTATCCGATTATATTACAAACCAACGGATCGAGTATGCGATCAAGCTGCTGATAACGACCGATTGGACCGTAGCGGATATAACGGAGCAGTCCGGATTTCAAACCAAGAGTACCTTCTTTTCCTTGTTCAAACGAGCAACCGGAATGACGCCGAACCAATACCGGTTGGAGAAGACACATGCTGAACTGTAGAAATTCGTACTCGGTTTGTTAGAAAATAAGGACTCATCCCTTTGTAACATTTCGTACCTTTTGATAGATACCGGACTGTACGTAAATTGAGCTATCCGATTATGATCAAACACGAACCGAGCAAGCGGGATGCATGAAGCAAAGCGCAGCTTATCGGTACGTCACTGCTCGGTTGATCATAAAACTGGAGGGGTTAAACAATGAAGGTGAGAAGGAAAGGTATCATGTTAATGGCGTCCTCGCTAATACTGGCGGTAACATTGGCCGGCTGCGGTTCGAATGAGGCGGCACCGTCCGAAACCGGTAAACAGTCACCATCCGAATCCGGTAAAGCAGCAGCTACCACGGACGCCCAATTAGATCCGGTTACACTGAAAATCATGTTCCCGGGAGATCCGCCGGCCGATTGGAGTGAAGTGAAGAGTGAGATGGAGAACCGTCTTGCCGATTCGCTTAACGTAAAGCTGAACGTGGTGTTTATTCCATGGGCGGATGTTCTTCAGAAGCGTCAAGTTGCCTTATCCTCCGCGGAAGACTACGATCTGATCTGGGATAATAATCCGACACAAAATATTGCAGCCGGTCTTTACGAACCGTTAGATGATCTCATAGAGAAGGTTGGGCCGGAAATTAAGAGCAACCGCTCACCGCAGTTGATGGAAGCCAACAAAGTGAACGGAAAATTGTATGCGGTTCCGCTTGAAGTCAATTTCATCCGTCCGTGGACGTTTGTAATACGCAAAGATATTCGGGAGAAGCTGGGTATCGATCCGATCAAGAGCTATGACGATCTGATCCAATTTATGTACGCTGTGAAAGAGAAGGCACCGGAGGTTACCCCGTACATTCCTAACGGTACTGAACATATTGGTTTGAAGTTGGCTGGTATGCTTGATCCCAATGCCAACCTTACCGCCGTATTGAATTATCCAGGCCTGTATACCAAAGGGAATGATGGCAAGGTCTATAATATTTTCGATGACATGGACCCAATGATCATGAAAAATATCGAGCAAAATCATAAGCTCTACAAGGATGGAATTTTTGCCAAGGACGCCCTTACGCTTAGAAATGGGGAGTTCACCAAAGGGAAGGCAGCGGTTACAACCTTTTTTGATTTCGGTGTAAATCTCGGTACCCGCACAGGGTTAGAAAAGTCGGTTCCAGGAGCGACTGCGGAAGCTTTCAGCTTATATGACACTAGCATGAAGCTAAGCTCGACGTACAAAGCAGGCAACCATATTGCTGTTCCTGTTGTCAGCAAAAATAAAGAACGCGCCATTCAATTCATCAACTGGCTGAACCAGAAGGATAATTACGATTTGCTTGCGTACGGAATAAAGGGTAAAAACTGGGAAGATGCAGGAGAAGGCCTTTATAAACCCAGCATAGAAAATCCTTATGGCGGTATTCCTTTCGCTTGGGGCTGGAACCCTGCATTGGATCGCATCGATGCCACCTTGCCTGAAGATGTCATCGAGCTAAACAAGTGGGAGCGGGATCCTAACAATTTCACGACGGATATTCTCTCAGGATTCACTTTCGATCCAAGCCCGGTATCCAATGAAGTGGCACAATTGAGTAACGCCGGTAAAGAGTACTATGATCCGATCGTATTGGGTCTGGTGGAACCAACGGAGGGCTTGGTCAAGTTTAAGGATATTGCGTATGAGAATGTAAAGAAAATCCAAACCGAGTATCAGAAGCAGCTGGATGCGTTTCTAGCCGGCAAGAAGAAGTAATGGATCCCAGAAGCCGGCGACCTTGAAACATGGTCGCCGGCTTTTTATATTGGTAAACTCCGAACTTCCGCGAGTGATAGAAATCAAACCCCCATAGAGCGTTACAGTTCAAACTCATTGATAAAAGCAATACTATACGCACGGCTTCAAGAATGCGTAATATTCAGGTACATACAAAGGAAAGGTGAGCGTTAACATGAGTATGATCCTGGAACTCAGGAAGAACAAGTGGCTGTACGCTATGGCGCTTCCCGTGATTGTGTACGTATTTATTTTTTCTTATTTACCGATGTCCGCACATCTATTGGCCTTCAAGCAGTTCATACCTGCGAAGGGGCTCTGGGGGAGCCGATGGGTGGGACTTGATAATCTCGCGTTTTTCTTCACAGGTCCGGATTGGCTGGGGGTTACGTTAAATACTGTATTCCTGAACCTTCTGTTCATTACGGCAGGCACGGTTAGTTCATTATTAATTGCCCTGCTGCTGAATGAAATCAGGCAAGCGTTTTTCAAGAAGGTGACTCAATCTCTCGTGATTTTACCGCATTTTATTTCGATTATCGTCATTAACCTGATGGTCATGAACTTCTTTAACGGACAGGACGGCATGATTAACCGAGTGTTGAAGGATTTCGGTTATCAGCCGATCGATTGGTTTCAAACGCCGTCGGTCTGGCCTATGCTGCTCACGATCATCTTCGTATGGAAGGGAGCCGGGTGGGGTTCGATTATTTATCTTGCAACCATCACCGGCTTCTCCGAGGAATATTACGAAAGCGCAAGAATCGACGGCGCCAAGCGTTGGCATCAGATCTGGTATATTACCCTGCCGCTACTAAGGCCGACCATTATCGTACTGACGCTTCTCGCGCTGGGACGGATCTTTTACGGTGATTTCGGCTTGATCTACGGAATCATAGGAGACAATTCTCTGCTCTTCAAGGCTACGGATGTCATCGATACGTATACGTATCGATCCTTGAGGGATGTCTCGAATATGAACAGCTACAGCAATGCAGCGGCAGTCGCTTTATTCCAGTCGGTTATGGGGTTCATTACCATTCTATTCTTCAATTGGGTTGTCCGCAGGGTTGATAATGACTCGAAGATATTCTAGAAAGGAGCTTTGGCATGAAAATGAAACAACGAGATACATCCCAATTTGCCGTGTCCGTCGCGGCATATGTATTCATAGGTTTTTTTGCCCTGATTTGCTTGATTCCCTTCTGGCTTGTGTATATCGGATCGTTCACCGCCGAGCATCAGATTGTCAAAGGCTTTCAAATGCTGCCTACGGCATTCTCGCTTGATTCCTATCGCTTCTTGTTTGCCGGCAACCAGGTGTACCGAAGCGGCTTTGTTTCTATTTTTATTACCGTGGTCGGTACCGCCGGAGCCGTGCTCATGACTTCCATGTTCTCCTATGTTGCAGCTCATCTGAAGGTGAAATATCGGAATTTCCTATCCTTTTACATTTATATCACGCTGCTGTTTGCGCCTGGTTTGGTAGGCTATTACTTGCTCATCTCCAACTGGCTGAGCTTGCGCGATTCGTTATTAGCGTTAATCTTGCCGCAATTGTTCTCCGCATTCAACGCATTCTTGATGACGTCCTATTTCCGTACGCTTCCCTTTGAATTAAGCGAGGCAGCGACTGTGGATGGAGCCCATGAGCTGTATATCTTCTTCCGAATTATCTGGCCGATCTCCATGCCTGTGATCGCAACGATCACGCTGTTCTATTCGCTTTCCTATTGGAATGACTGGTTTAATGCGCTGATGTTTATTGATAATCCGCACAATCATCCGCTGCAGATGATGTTAAGAAGAATCGTGTCCAACGCGAATCTGGATTATCTAAATACGAATGTAAACATTCCCGTGTCAGCATCAGGCGTACAGCTTTCGACCGTGTGTATCACGATTGGGCCGATCATTTTCTTGTACCCGTTCCTGCAGCGCTATTTCATCAAGGGGATGACGATTGGCGCGGTCAAGGGATAGCTAACAGCGTTCATTATCGAATTGGCGGAGGATCGATTATGACTGTTTACAGCAATAAGGAGCAACTATTGGCAAGTCTTTCGGCACGGGAAGCTTCTTACAATCCAGAAGTAAAGCTGCAGTATGGACCGATGGAGAAAACCTATCATACCGCTCTTAAAAAGGATTCCTATCCTTACGTGCACTACACCTACTTGTCCGTCGTATATGCGCTGGATTTATTGGACAGCAGGCTGCCTGATTATGCGGAACGGGCGGCAGAAATAGTAGCCGTCATCCTGCAATTACAGGACAGGCGTCAAGATAGCCCTACCTATGGCATTTGGTCCTATTATTATGAGGAGCACTTGGACCAGATGGAAACTCCGGATTGGAACTTTGCCGATTTCATCGGCAAGAAGCTGGTACTAGTGTTAAAGCACCATGGGGATCGCTTAAGCGAAGGACTCAGGCAAGGATTGTCGGAGGCAATAGGGCGTGCTTGTCAAGCGATCGTGAAACGGGATGTCGGTCCTAGCTATACTAATATAGCGGCCATGGGGGCTTTCGTTACACTCGTAGGCGGCGAGGTCATTGGACAAGAGACATTCGTGGAATATGGCCGAAATCGACTGCAGCGTCTGTATGATTACACCGTACGGCTGGGCACCTTTGTCGAATTTAACAGCCCCTGTTATACGCCGATTACGATGGAGGAGCTTCGCCATATTATTGTAGAGACCAAGGACCCCACATCCATCAAGTTAACGGAGCAGCTGCTTCACATCGCATGGAGAATGGCTGCTGAGCGTTACCATCCGCGTACGAAGGAATGGGCAGGGCCGCATAGCCGATCCTATTCTCCCATGCTGGAGAAATATCCTGACACGCGGGCGCTTCATTGCCCGGAGGAGCTTTTACCTTATTTCAGCACAGAGGAGGAGCGTTATATCCGTTGCCCAATATTCGACGAAGATGAAGCAGGGTACCAGAGCTATGCTACCACGTACTTGCAGGAAGCGTATTGTTTAGGTTCTTTCTCCAAGGATATGATGTGGAACCAACGCCGGAATCTGATTGCTTATGTGGATAACCAAGGCAAGGTGGCCTATGCCCAGCTGCGCTTCCTTAAAGACGGGAAGGACTTCTCGTCGGCTGTCTTCACGGGAGTGCAGGATAAGAGCGATATCGTATTCGGAATCAATCTGGCGCTGGATTTCGGGGACTGGCACCCGATATTAGATCCTGTTAACGGTGTGTTTAAGGCAGAGGATCTTCGAATCCGTATCGAAATCGGAGGTTATATCGAGGGGGCGGATGGCGACTCTGGCAACAAGTTAGATTACGATGCTGCAGTTGTCATTGGCGGTCAAACGGTACGGGTTAAGCAATTGTCCGCTTTGTCAGACGAGGGAGTACCGCGGATTACGATTACCCGATCAGAGCAAGAGGATACCCTAAGCATCGATTACATCATCTATGAAGGTCCGAGGAAACCGTTTGATTTCCATGAATGGAATCAAGCGGCATGGGCGTATTTGTTTACGCTGTCGGAGCGAGCGGAAGAACTGCAAGCCGGAAGCGAATATAAGGATGGATCCCTATACGCCTGGTGCGAGAAGCAGGGACGGAGGATGGGCATTGCCATCCCTGTGAAGCCGGATCGTATTGGGCAGCTATTCCGAAATAGCGAAGTCTCATTTATGACAGAGGATGTGTAGAAATGACGCGTATACGCAAGCAGGCTTGTGATGAGGCGGCCGGACGAATCGCAGCGTTGATGCTGAAAGGACAGCCTGGCGATTGGGGCATGGATATTGAAAGCTGGGATTGGAATCCGGGTGTAGGGATTATAGCCATACTCGAATATTACGAATGTACGCAAAAGCCGGAGGTTCTAAGCGAAATAATAAAGTGGACGGAGCGCAACAGGTATCAATCCGATAACCATAAGGTCATTAACGCTATGGCCCCGTTTACGATTTATCCCAGACTGTATGAATTAACGGGAAATCAGTACTACCTTAATAAAGCCATCGAAGTTGGCGATTGGATGCTGACAGAAGCGCCGAAGACGAGAGAAGGGGCTTTCGAGCACACGGTGACCGAGCCGGAGGCGTTTTCCGAGCAGGTTTGGGCGGATACGATCTTCATGGGGGTGCTGTTTCTCGCTCGATTAGCTAGAGTAACAGCGAATAAGAAGGTTGGAGAAGAGGCGCTTTGCCAGCTTCAGCTTCACTTCAAGCTGCTGCAGGATGAGAAAACCGGTGTGCTATTCCACGGTTGGGATTGCGGAAAGAGCAACCATATGTCCGCGGCCCGGTGGGGGAGGGCGAATGCGTGGATCGCGCTGGCAACACCTATGATATTGCAAGAGCTGCAGGGTATGCTGAACGTACCGGAGCTTCTAATCGAAAGCTATCATCGTTTACTTCGGGGGTTGAAAACATATCAGGCGGAGAACGGGTTATGGCCGGTTGTTGTTAACCGTCCGGATTACCGCTATGAGATGTCCGGAAGCGTAGGGATCGCCAGCAGCTTCTTAAAAGCCGCGAATCAAGGATGGGTCGATGACGGTTATCGGGAAGCTGCTGATCTGACTTTGGAGCAACTGCTCGTCTCCGTCGACGAGAACGGCCATGTAGGCGGAGTATCGGGCGGAACCCCGGTCTTGCCGAGCGAAGAGGCTTATAACGATTTCGATATTCGCCCGACGCAATATGGACAAGGTCTGGCTCTCTTTCTTCTTAATGAATATCTGATCTCATAATGCCAACAAAAAACAGGAGGAACAGCTTCATGAAGCCTTATTTCCGATATTCCCCGCAGCCAGCGCTCGAACCCGCTCCTGACTGCGAGTGGGCAAGCCATATGGTGCTAAATCCAGCTATTGTTAAAGATCCGGCTTCCGATAAGTTGCATATGCTGTTTCGGGCTACGGGTCCCTGGTCCCGGAAGCGCAAGGAAGGCAAGCACGACCCGTATCCGATCTTCCTGGGGTATGCGGTAAGCAATGATCTAGGCAAGACATAGGATGCCGATTATTCCAGGCCTGCACTCGCACCTGCGCTGAATGAGAGGTTCGAGGATATTTACATTACGGACATACATGGGAACCGGGTACGCGATTATTCCAACGGCTGCATCGAGGACCCGCGCCTATTCCCAGTGGGAGATGAGCTGTATCTATCCGTGGCATGCCGGATGTTCCCGCCGGGCCCGTATTGGCTTATTGACCAGGAGCCGTCGGTTGATACGCGCAACGACTATGTGCCCTACTGGGTGCATGAGGGTGATGATGCATTCCGTGTTACCGCACGAACCAACAATACCGTAACCGTTCTGTATAAGCTGGATTTGGAATTGCTGAAGGCAGGCCGTTATAAAGAAGCTTTTATCTATGTCTGCCCTTTAACGGAAGGTCATGTAAGCGATAATCGAGATGTCTTCCTGTTCCCCGATAAGATGCGGATTGACGGGAAGCTGCAATATGTGATGCTGCACCGCCCGATGACGCCTGCCGTATTCCCGCAAGGGTCTGGGCTAAAGAAACCGTCGATCTACCTCGCTGCGGCGGAGAAGGTAGAGGACTTCTGGGCGGCGGATCGGGTAACCTATCGGCTGCTGGCGACCAGTCAATTCCATTGGGAAGACAACCGGATCGGAGCAAGCTGGGCGCCACTGAGGATTTCATCTGACGAATGGCTCGTTTCTTATCATGGCAAGAAGGATAGCTGCTACGGATACACCCAATCGTTCCTAATCGTTCGCGAGCAGGATAACGACTTTCCGATTGTGACGCATCGTTGCTCCGAGCGCTTAATGTACGCCCAACAGGCTTGGGAGATGCCCGTCGATTATCCTACGCCTTGCTTGTTTACGACAGGCGGAATTATTGCAGGAGACGATCTGATTATGTCTTATGGCGCTGCGGACCAGAAGGTGGGCATTTCTTGGGTGAACTTCGCTGAGCTGGTGGAGTATGTCAAGCGATTTGATGCTAAAGGTCAGATGTACGAGGAATAACAAGGATCAGAAATGTAAGCGTTTCTAAAGCACTAGTTTAAGAGAAAAGAGGAGGTTAAATGATGGGAACAACTTGGTGTAAAGGATATCAAGCTCGCGTTTTGGCACTATTTCTAGCCTTCCTATTGGTAGCAACGTTTATCCCTGCAGGCGGTGTGGAGGGGGCAGGCACTCTGCTGAAAACCGGAAACTATTACTATAAACCTGCTCCGAACGGGGGTAATTCGCCCGATAAGGGAGCGACAGGGCTGGTATCCTCGACCAATGGAGTGCTTTTTGACGGATTAACGACAACCTACGCCGGCTGGATGGGAAGCGCAACCTCCCAAGGGACAGTGCAGGTGGTATTTGACCTGCTGAAGGACTACCCGCTGGAAAGTATTAACGTCGTACTGAATTCACCCAATAGCTTTTGGGGGTTTAAAGAGTTTACGGTAAAATACCGCCCTGAGGCTGTAACGGATTATTACTATATTGCTGCCAAACACATCAGAACACCTGGAATAACCTCGACGAGCCCAAGCTCAACCTGGAACTATTCGGTCAACATACCGATGTCGAATAAGACGGCCAGATTTATTGTAATCGATATTAAGCGTCCTCATGCCTTTCAGCATATCCCCCTCGCCGAAGTTCAAATTTATAAAGGGACCGGACAGGAAGGCGAGAATCCCGGTCCTGGGCTTACCGTGGAGCAAATGGCTCTCGAGCTTAAGAAGGATGCCCTAATGGTAGACAAATACGGGCAATGGGTTTATGAAACATGGGAGGGAAAGGTAACGTCCGACGCGCAGCTGCAGCAGGAATACACGGATGAGGCAACTCTGCTGTCCAATGTTTCTCTGAACCCGTCGAAATATGATCAGTACGGCGGAATTAAAAATGGAGGAAAGTATACGAATACCGGTTATTTCCGACTTCAGCAAATCGACAACAAATGGTGGTTTGTTACCCCGGACGGGTATAAATTTATTCTGAAGGGCGTAGATGCCACAAGTATATGGGAGTGGGGATACGGAACGCCGCTTAAGAAAGCGGATGGCACTCCGAAGCAGGTGTTTGAGGAGCTTCCCGATCCCGTTGCGTATGCTCCTGCCTATGTTAATGATTCCAATGGAGAAAGAGTAAGCTTCGTCATCGCCAATGTCATGAGAAAGTATGGCAGCGACTTTGAGTCGAAATGGGAGGATATCACCAAGAAACGTTTGATAGATTGGGGCTTTAATGCCTTCAGCAAATGGACGAAGCCCCATCATGTAACGTTCCCCTACATTCATGTCCTGCAGGATCCCGCAGGGTTAAAGCGTATTCAATGGACTTACGATGTTTTTGACCCGCAGAATGAATCCATCATTGAAACCGCGCTCAGCACGCAGCTTCAACAGGGGAAGACGGACAAGTGGCTAATCGGTTATACCTACGATAATGAGGCTGGCTGGACTACCGATATTGTTAAAGAGATACTGACGTACAATTCAACATCTCCAGCGAAAGGTGCATTTGTGGATTTTCTTGCGCCAAGGTACAACAATGACATCACTGCCGTTAACCAGCTTCTAGGTACGAGCGCTGAATCGTTCGCCGCCTTAAAGAATACTTCAATAATCATAACCAAGGTTCCGGCCGTGGATGTATCGGAATATATCAAGCTGGCATCCAAAACTTATTTCTCTACTATTAGAAGCATTATTAAAAAATACGATACAAACCACTTGTTCCTGGGCGCGTCTGTCGTTCCTACCTGGCGAACCAGTCTGGATTGGGATTCGGCGGCCATGGAGTTTGTAGATGCTTTCTCCGTAGATAACTATACGAATAGCGCGGATTGGATATCCAGATATGAGACTTACGGGAAACCGCTATTGAATCTGGAATATACATTCAGCACGAATAATCGGGGCTTGTCACCTGTTAATGCGGCTACAAGCGTAGGAAGTATCGCGGACAGAGGTTTGGCCTTCAAAGCTTTCGTAGAAAGCCAAACCACGCATCCATTGTTTGTCGGCTCTGGTTATTTCTCGTACTACGATCAAGCGGTTACTGGGCGTAAGGACGGCGAGAACTTCAATATAGGATTGCTTAACCAACAAGATCAGCCCTATACGGATATGGTAAATATCATGAAGATCGTCAATGCCGGTTTGGAAAATGTACATGCTAATGATGATATTCCGCCGGTTACGACCGATGATGCGCCTTCGGGTTGGAAGAATACGGATGTAACGGTGACGCTTACCGCTGCGGATAACGAAAGTGGAGTTATAAAAACAGTTTATAGTGTTAATGAAGCTCCATTTATGGAAGGTTCGTCTATGACCCTTACGGAGAATGGAATTCACACGATTAATTATTATAGCGCCGATATGTCTAACAACGAAGAAACGGTTAAGACGGTCGAGGTGAAAATCGATAAGACACCTCCGCAGCTTGCGTATACCGGGGATACTTCCGTTTATCCGTACGAGCAGCTTCAACTAAGCGTTGACGCTCTTGATTCGTTGAGCGGATTAGCTGTCATTTCCGCAACGTGGGATGGAACCCCCTTGATACTTCCTGCTATCATCGAGGCTTCAGATATCACGATCGGCGATCATATTCTGCGGGTAGAAGCGCAGGATGCCGCGGGCAATCGCATCGAGTTAGAGATGAAGATTAAAGTTGTGATTGATATCGGGCATATGGAGGAATGGTTGCAGTTCGCATACGATAACGACATGATTACGAACGATGGGATTTACCAATCGCTTCAGGCTCATGCTTCTACGATCAAGGATACGATTGACGAGCCACAGCCTACGAAATCGAAAATCGATGCCATGAGTAATCAGATTTTGTCGCAAGCAGGCAAGTCAATTAATTATGAATTTGCTGAAAAGTTACTCGCAGGGCTAAAGATGTTGGAAGAACGATACCTGTAAAATGGATTGTCGGTCATACTTGCAGAAGAAGCCCGCCTCGCCATACGAGTGCGGGCTTCTTCTATGGTCAAGGGAGGGAGGGGAGGAATATCTGAATGACAGAGCTGCAAGGAATATTGTTTGTGGCCGATAATAAGCGTTTTGACCTTCAAAGACGTTTCGAATGCCATAAAATGGGCACGCGAAAAGTTGTAGCCCTTTATCGTGGGCTCCTATATCAACGTTCCGGACCAAGGGATTAAAAATTCCGGGCGGGTTTACTACGGAACGAACTTTCCTAGATTGCGGAGAGTAAAAGCGAATACGACCCTGAAAACGTGTTTAAAAATCGCCAAAGCATTCCTCCGGCTCGCAAAGCCTAGGACTCATAAGGAGATGCCTACGTCCACTTGGCGGCCCATAGCTTCATTTCCTTGACGATGCGGTGTAGATCTTCGCCCTTGGGCGTTAACGTATATTCGACGGTAACGGGAACGGTCGGAAAGACGGTTCGCGTCAGGACGCCTTTCTCTTCCATGTGGCGAAGCGTGCTCGTCAGGGCGCGCGGGCTTACGGAAGCGATTCTGCGCTGCAACTCGCCGAAGCGGCGGGTGCCGCAGAACAATTCCCTCAATACGAGAAAAGCCCATTTGCCCCCGATGACGTCGAGCGTCTTCTCGATGGAGCATTCGATGACGACGGGATCTTTAGGCACGGTGCTGGAAGCGGATGCGGTGGTTGAAGAGTTCATGCGGTAAACCTCCTATACTTTGTATAGCTAAGGGCATATGAGCTTATTATAGGCACACGTATCGCCAGCGCGCAACGAAAAACGGCCGAGCGGGTTATTTCCCGCCGGCCGTTCTCGCGAAATCTTCTTTAATGCGCGCGAGCAGGTCGCGATCCGTCAGCACGTCGCAGGCTGTATAGGCGAGCATCGTCGCCCCGAACGCCATCGCTTCGTATGCGCGCGGTTGCTGCGCGGCGTCGCGGAACTCGACCGTGTGCAGCTGGAAGGGCGCGTCGACGACTTGCACGAACGGGTGGGCGGCGGGACAGCGCAAGCTGACGTTGCCGAGGTCGAGCGAACCGTGGTCGTTCGCGTGCGCGATCTCGCTCTCCGGAACGCCGCTTGCGATCAAGTTGGCGGTGAACGCGGCGGAGAGCGGCTCGTTCGTCCGTAGCTCGTCGTAAGAGTATTCGTAGTTGCTGACGGTCATTCGGCAGCCCGTCGCCGCGGCGGCCGCTTCCGCGCAAGCCGTAACTTTTCGCGTCAATTCGTCCGTGTAGGCGCGGGACGCCGAGCGGACGTAGAATTGAGCCGACGCGTATTCCGGAATAATATTCGGCGCTTGCCCGCCGTTCGAGACGATGCCGTGGATGCGGGCGTCGTCTTTTGTCTGCTGCCGCATGGCGTTCACGGCGTTGAACAGCAGAATGACGGCGTCGAGCGCGTTGACGCCGTCCGCCGGATTGGCCGCGGCGTGCGCGGCCTTGCCGTGGAATTCGAACTGAAGGGCGTCCATCGCGAGGGAGGAACCGGATCGTTCGAATTGGTAGTACGGATGGGCCATGATGGCGATGTCGCAATCATCGAACAAGCCGGCGGCGGCCATGTCGATCTTCGCGCCTTTCGTTTCTTCCGCCGGCGTGCCGTATACCCGGATCGTGCCGTTCGTCTCGTCGGCGATCGCCCGCAAGCCCGCGGCGGCGCCCAACGCCATCGTGCAGATCAGATGGTGGCCGCACGCGTGCCCGATGTCCGGCAACGCGTCGTACTCCGCGAGCAGTCCGATGACCGGTCCGCTCCCCGCCGCGCCGTATTCGGCGATGAACGCCGTTTCCAAACCGAGAACGGCTCTTTCGACGCGGAAGCCGAGCTTCTCCAGTTCGCCGGACAACAAGGCGGACGCTTGCTTCTCTTCGTGGCCGAGCTCCGGATGGGCTCCGATGAAGGAGGCGATCTCGGTTAATCTCGGGGCATGCGCTTGGATTGCGTCCTTGATGCGATCTTTATATCGTTCGGTCGTTGGGAATGTCATGGAAACAGCTCCTTTTTCTTTCGATAACCTTTATCGTTATCGTATCCCTTCTCGGGGGCGACAAGCAAGCGCGAGAAAGTCATCCGCACTTCATGTCGTCTTTTTGTAGTTTAAATGGCACGAAAACTCATTATATGCAGCGATTAAGTTGTGTAATCTTGAATCGTTGTCGTATATTTTAAGTAACCGACCGAGGGGGACTCACCATGATTCGCATTGGCAAAATCAGCTACTGGCACGTGCATGCGGACGAATATACCGGATACGCGCTCGAGAATCCGAATACGGAGCTCGCGGCGATATGGGACGAGAACGAGGCGAGAGGGAAGGAAAAGGCAGCCCGATACGGCGTTCCGTATTTCTCTTCGCTGGATGAACTGCTAACGCAAGATATCGACGCCGTCATCGTGGACGCGCCGACGAACGTTCACTACGAAGTGATGCTGAAGGCGGCGCGCGCCGGCAAGCATATTTTCACGGAGAAAGTCGTCGCGCCTACCGATCGCGAAGTTCGGGAGATCGTCGCCGCGACGCGCGAAGCGGGCGTGAAGCTGACCGTATCGCTACCGAGGCTGAACGCCGGTTCGACTCGGGCGATCGCCAAAGTCGTACAAGACGGCACGCTCGGCAAGCTGACGATGGCGAGAGTCCGGTTGTCCCATAACGGGGCGACCGCTAACTGGCTGCCGGCCCATTTCTACGACAAGGAGCAGACGGCGGGCGGCGCCCTGATCGACCTCGGCTGCCATCCGATGTATCTCGTTCGTCATTTCCTCGGCATGCCCGAGAGCGTAAGCGCGAATTACGGCTACGTGACCGGACGCGAAGTCGAAGATAACGCCGTGTCCGTGCTTCGTTACCCGAACGGCGCCCTAGGCATCGTGGAAGCGGGCTTCGTCAACGCGCATTCCCCGTTCTCGATCGAGCTGCACGGCACCGAAGGCAGCTTGTTGTACGGCTTCCCGGGGGACGAAGGCATATTCCGTTCCAACCTCGGCAGCGGACAATGGGAACCTCTGCCGGTCGAGGACTCGCAGCCGATCGCTTTCAGCCAGTGGGTGGGGCATATTCTGAACGGGACGGAAGCGACGTACAACATCGAACTGGCGTCCGATCTGACCCGACTAATGGAAGCTTCCAATCGTTCGGTAGCGGAAGGACGTCCGATCCGGATCGACGAATTGGCGTAAACGCGACTCAAGTAAAAGCGGCGAAAGGAGCGGAAGCGATGGGAACGGAGACGACGAACGGCGGAGCGGCGAGAAAACAAGCGAACAAAACGGCAAGCAACGCCGGGCCGTTCCCGTACGCCCGCATGATCGGCCATATGGATACCCTCGACCGTCTCGATCTGAGATTTCGATGGGGCGACTACGGCATTCGAGTGCTGAAGTGTCATCTGGCCGCTTTCCCGCCCGGACACATTATTAACTTTCATAGACACTCGGAATACGAGTTTCATTTTATCGCCAAAGGGAAAGGCAAAGTCATTCTCGTGGATCAGACGTTCGATCTTCACGAAGGGCTATTCTATTTGACTGGGCCCGACTTGGTGCATTACCAGGAGTCCGACGAGGAAGATCCGATGCACGAGCTGTGTCTGCATCTGGACATCGTGCCGTTGAAAGGGGACGAAGCTTCCGCCGAAGGATGGGGAGACTCGCTGGAGGCGGAAGAAGCGAAGAATTGTTTCGATGCGCTCGGACGGCTGCCGCTGTCGCCCCTCGTCGACAGGTTCCATGCGATGAGCGCGTTTCTGGACGCTTACCGGGTCGGAGAAGAGCAACCGACGGGCTTC
The DNA here is from genome assembly GCF_042655365.1 of Cohnella suwonensis. Classification (NCBI taxonomy): domain Bacteria; kingdom Bacillati; phylum Bacillota; class Bacilli; order Caryophanales; family Paenibacillaceae; genus Cohnella; species Cohnella suwonensis. Next base: position 99,629 of record NZ_JBHSMH010000118.1, read on the forward strand.
TACACGCTGCTGAAGCAAGCGATCGTTCAAATTCTGTTGCGGACGATACGGGTGCTGGACACGCCGAACGGAAAACCGGAAATTCCGGTAAGGGACATGCAGTTCCACCGGTACCAGATGGCGACCCAATACATTCAAGACAACGAAGGCTTGCCGATTTCCTTGGAGCAGGTGGCGGAGACGATCCACGTCAGCCCAAGGCAGCTACAGCGCATTTTCCGGAGCGAAGGACAGACGACGTTCGGAGAATATTTGGAGCACGTGCGGCTGACCGGCATATGCGCGGATCTCGTCCATACCGATCTGCCGATCGAGGAGATCGCGCTGAATCACGGGTTCGCGAACCCGAACTATCTGTACCCCGTATTCAAGAACAAGTTCGACCTGACGCCGAACGCCTATCGCCGCCAACACGTTGGGGACGTTCGATAACGACTACCATTCCAGACGAGAGAAGGCTAATTAAATGAGCAAAAGGCTCAAAATCGGCATTATCGGCAGCGGCGGCATCGCGAAGGCGCACGTCGCGGCGTATCGCAAGCTTCCGTTCGTAGACATCGTCGCCGTCGCGGACGTCATTCCGGGCAAGGCGCGCCAATTCGTCGACTCAGAGCAATTGACGGAAGCGGCCGCTTACGATAGCCACTTGGAACTGCTCGCCCAACCGATCGACGGCGTCAGCATTTGCACGCCGAACGTGTCCCACCACCGGACGACGGTCGACGCGCTTAGAGCGGGCAAGCAAGTGCTGCTCGAGAAACCGATGTCGGTCACGTTCGAAGAAGCGCTCGAGATGACGCAAGCCGCCCGCGAGACGGGCAACATGTTGACAATCGGCTTCCAGCCTCGTTACGATCCGAACATGAAGCTGCTGCAGGAGATCGTACAATCGGGCCGTCTCGGCAAAGTGTATTACGCCGAGACGGGCGGCGGACGCCGCCGCGGCATGCCGGGAGGCACGTTCATCAGCAAGAAGCTGGCGGGCGCGGGCGCGATGGCCGATATCGGCTGCTACTCGCTCGATATGGCGTTAAACGCGATGGGCTACCCCCGTCCGCTGACCGTATCGGCGTTTACGTCGAACCACTTCGGCACCAATCCGAAATACCACGGCGAAGCGAGCAAGTTCGAGGTCGAAGATTTCGGTACGGCGATGGTTCGCTTCGAGAACGATCTCGTCTTGAACTTCAAAATCTCCTGGGCGATGCACATGGATTCGCTCGGAGCGACGATGTTCCTCGGTACCGACGCCGGCTTAAAAATCACGTCGGCCGGCAGCGGCCCGTGGTCCGGCGTATGGGACGGTTCGATCGGCTCGATGACGATGTTCCACGACGAATACGGCGGTCACACGCAGACGGCGATTCCGCTGATCGAACACAGGCTGAACCTGTTCGACGAGAAGGTGCGCGATTTCGCCGAAGCGGTGCAGGGCGGCCGTCCGGCTCCGATTCCGGGCGAACAAATCCTGATCCAGCAAGCGATCATCGACGGCGTCCTCCGTTCCGCGGAAGCGAGACGCGAAGTGGCGATCGAATTGCCTTAACATTCCTGTACAACCCCTCTTCCTTTGGTATAATTTAACTGATTCCATTGGGAGAGGGGTTGTCGTTATTCGTTCCTGGGCGAAAACGGCCGTGTTCCTCGCGATTACGGCATTGTTGACGCGGTTTATCCCATTTTCGGCGTTTTTCCGAAACGTGGACACGCTCGTTCACGAGCTCTCGCATGCTCTCGTTACGTTGCTGCTGTCAGGCGACGTGAGATTCATTCATCTGTACGCGGACCAGAGCGGGGTTACGTTATCGGCGTACTCCTCCACTTGGAAAGGAGTGCCGATTTCGTTGGCCGGGTATATCGGCTCCGCGTTGTTCGCCCTTCTTCTGTTCTATCTGCATTCGAAACGGAAAGAGAAGGCGGGACTGATCGCCATCGCGGTCGTCGCCGTCCTCGGGCTGGCGTTCTTCGTGCGCAACGCGTACGGCATGTGGTGGTGCGGCGGATTCGCGGCGGCGACGTTCGTCGTCTATCGCTTGTCCAAACCTGGCTTGATCAAAGGGTATTATTTTCTCATCGCGTTTATTTGCCTCGTGGAATCGGTCGTCAGTTCGATTATCGTGTTGTCCGCCGCGCTCCGGGGTTCATCGGCGGGCGACGCATCGAACTTAAGCCAGGCGTCGCACGTGCCGGCGCTATTCTGGGCGCTGTTGTTCACGGTATTCTCCCTGTGGTGCGCGAAAGGCTCGATTGCCTTGTTCTACAAGAGAGGCTTCGATTAACGGAACGGAGTCCATGACAAGGAAGAGAAAGAGACCTCCCGCGAAGGGCGAAGCCCTACGACTTTTAGTAAATGTGGCACGAAGAAAGCCTCCCTTCGATCAACCTGCAAATATGCAGGTTGATCGATACAAAATCGGCAAAACGGCTCAACAACCTGCAAATATGCAGTTTGTTGAGCCGAAAAGGGATCGTTTTCTCGCGAAAAGCGGGAATCAACCTGCAGATTTGCAGGTTGTCAGCGAACGTTTGAACAAACGAGCCGAACAACATGTACTTTTGCAGGTTGTTGGCAAAACGGAGCGAAAAGCGGCAAAGCGTACGGCTGGAAAAAAGCGATTCAAGTCTCCATAAATACCGGCTTTTTCGATTGCCTGAGACCTCCCGCGGAAGCAATGTCATTAAGTTAAGCTCAAAGACAAGACCGGGAATAAAAATGGAGTCCGAAACGGCATGGGAAAAAGCCCTGTGCCGTTTGTTTTTTTTGGTGCA
>NZ_JBHSMH010000119.1:0-3083 GCF_042655365.1 Cohnella suwonensis
GAAGTAATTCAGCCGGACACATCCGCACCACCTAACCGCATCGCGGCCGGCTCCTTTCGGAGCCTTAAGGTGGTGGGACGTCGTGAACACATGAACGTTAGACGAAAGTGCGGAGAGAATAAATTTAAGGGCTGATATTATTGACGGATTCAATCACCATCAATTACAAGAAATCAAAGGATCTTAAGATTTATTTACAGATGCCAAAGGAAAGGGGGACTGATCGTCCAGTCATTTTATTTTTTCATGGTGCTGGTTTTACAACTAACAAAGTAAATGCAAGTCAATTTCAACAACATGCTAATTATTTTACTTCACTTGGTTTTGTAACAATTCGTGTCGAGTATCGACCGCTAGATATTGAGGGCTTATTTTCACCTATTGAATGTTTAAAGAATGCCAAGTCGGCAATACGCTGGACTAAACAAAATTCAATTCAATATGGGATTGACTCGAACAAGCTAATAGCTGTAGGGGCTTCAGCTGGAGGATATTTGTGTTTGTGCGCAGCGATGATTGACCAGATAAATAACAAAGAAGATGATGTGCTTGTAAGCCCTAAACCTAATGCTATGATTTTACTAAATGGTGGAGTGAATTCAAATCTACTTATTGATCTTTTTCCAGAAATGAAAGATCAATTATTAATTGCTTCTCCAACGGAGGTAACAAGAAAAGGGTTACCGCCAAGTTTATTTTTTCATGGAACAGAGGATCAGAATATACCAATTGAAGATGTTATTAATTTTTCAGATGACATGAGAGTTAAAGGCAATTATTCAAGAGTAATTGCTTTTGAGGGATTAGGGCATGGCTTTTTTAATTATGGAAATCACGACAACAAACCATACGATAAGATATTAAGAGACATTAATGAATTTTTAAGAGAAATAGATCTTCTGGGGTAACTCTATGCACCTTCGTCTAACACCATGTTCACGCTTCGGGGCATTCGCCCCTCGGTCCGGCAGGAGTTAGATGAGGGTTCAAAGAAGTAATTGGCAGTAGCAGGGATGTGAATTCAGCCGGACACATCCGCACCACCTAACCGCATCGCGGCCGCCCTTCGGGCTTAAGGTGGTGGGACGTCGTGAACACATTAACGTTAGGTGAAATTAATGAAGTTCGAAAGGACATAAAACATATGAAGTTCAAACACTTTAGTTTGCTTTTTTCTGCCGTAGTAATGTTAGCTTTATTAGGATGTAACAATAGCGATATTTACTCAGCTAATAAGAATCCGCCAACAAATGTGCGAGATAGTTTTTATAAGAAATCTGTAGAGATTATGAATTTCTATGTTGATAAGGTTGAATCCAGAACTTTATATACCAATGAAGATAATGAATATCTATTAGGATATTACCGATCAACACCTTCTAATAGTAGTGAAGAAGTAATGATAAAAACATCTCTTACTTACTTAGACTTGATATACAAGAACTTTGATGAAAATCTAAAAGGAAATAATGAAGGAGAATTAAAGTCGGATATAATTGATTTTCAAGAACAGTTGAAAGAAGTGTTGAAATTATTGGAAATGGATGAAAGGTGATTTTGAAAGTATATCATAGTTGTCATTAACTTCACCTAACACCATGTTCACGCTTCGGGCCATTCGGCCCTCGGTCCGGCAGGAGTTAGATGTGAGCTCGGAGAAGTATTTGGCAGCAACAGAGAAGTGGAATCAGCCGGACACATCCAACTCCCTAACCGCATCGCGGCCGCCCTTTAGGCTTAAGGGAGTTGGACGTCGTGAACACATGAACGTTATAGGAAATTCCCGCTAAGAACTAAATAACATAGATAGCCACTCGATGAAGCAATGGGAAAAGCCGTCTGTAGTAAGTATCTCGACGAAGCAATGGAAAAAGCCATCTATAGTAAGTATCTCGACGAAGCAATGGAAAAAGCCGTCTGTAGTAAGTATCTCGATGAAGCAATGGGAAAAGCCGTATGTAGTAAGTATCTCGACGAAGCAATGGGAAAAGCCGTCTGTAGTAAGTATCTCGATGAAGCAATGGGAAAAGCCGTATGTAGTAAGTATCTCGACGAAGCAATAGGGAAGCCATCTGTAGTAAGTATATCGGCGATGTAGGAAGAATTTTATGGGAGAGAAATCGAAGAAGGCGGGAACATCCTATAACACCATGTTCACGCTTCGGCGGACGAGCCGCCTCGGTCCGGCAGGAGTTAGATGTGATTTCGGAGAAGTAATTGGCAGCAGCAGGGAAGTCGAATCAGCCGGACACATCCAACTCCCTAACCGCATCGCGGCCGCCCTCCGGGCTTAAGGGAGTTGGACGTCGTGAACACATGAACGTTATAAGAAATCGGGGGAAAGGCTAAACTTCAAGTGCTATAATTAAACCAAATAATCTTAAAGATCAGGTGAACAAGACATTAAATTACTCTTTATTTGCAGTCGTAATAAGTGGCGCAGTTTAACTGCCGAGAAGATCTTTGATGTCTACAATGGTTATGAAGTTCGCTCAGCTGGAACTGAAGAAGGAGCAAGAATCAGGGTTACTGAAGGGCATATTGGATGGGCAGATATGATTTTTGTAATGGAGAAGAAACATATAAGAAGGTTGAAAGACAAATTCTCATTTATTTTATTACAGAAGCAATTAATATGTCTGGGAATACCAGATGACTATAAATTTATGGATGAAGAATTAATAGAAATATTGAAATCAAGAGTATCTGAATATTTAGAAGTGCCGGAATAATGGGAATAACATAAACGTGAATAAATGAAGTTGGACCCAAGGGAATAGAAGAGCATTTTGTAAGTTATTCAAGTAGCCCCCCGACATCTTATAACACCATGTTCACGCTTCGGCGGACGAGCCGCCTCGGTCCGGCAGGAGTAGGGAAGTGGATTCGACTGGAGTATTTCAGCAGCAGGGAAGTCGATTCAGCCGGACACATCCGCACCACCTAATCGCATCGCGGCCGGCTCCTGACGGAGCCTTAAGGTGGTGGGACGTCGTGAACACATGAACGTTATAGGAAATTCCCGCTAAGAACTAAACAATCAAAGATGGCCACTCGACGAAGCAATGGGAAAAGCCGTATGT
>NZ_JBHSMH010000120.1:0-72988 GCF_042655365.1 Cohnella suwonensis
TCTCCACCAGCTGCCCGTCAGCTACGAGGCGACTTGGCTCTTACCTCGACCGGACTTTCACCGGCTAGTTGTGCCTAACTTGGCTAGGCGCGCAATCGTCTAAAAAAAATCCCGCATAAGCGGGATTTTACTGTCGTCATACTCGTGATCGAAGATCAATTCGCCGTCGTTTTCGCGCCGGCGACGGGGAACCGGATTTCCACGCACGTGCCTTCCCCGAGCTTGCTGCTGACGCTCATCGTGCCCTTATGGTTCGCGATGATCCGCTGGCTGACCATGAGGCCGAGACCGTTGCCTGAAGCTTTGCGAGTGAAGAACGGCTCGCCGAGTCGCGCGAGATCTTCGTCGGAAATGCCTATCCCTTCGTCGATAAATCGTAAGACGACGGAATCGCGCGAAGGTTCGCCTTCCAATTCGATGACGATCGCGCCCCCTTGATCCATCGCTTCGATGCTGTTCTTTATGATGTTTAGAAATACTTGCTTCAGCTGGTTCGAGTCGCCGACGATCGTCGGCACGTCGTAACCGAACGACGTCTCGAAGACGACGTTCGTTAAGCTCGCTTGCGAATCGAGCAATGAGATCATATCGTTCAGCAGATGCCGCACGTCAATATCCTCGTACTTGTTAACCTGCGGCTTTGCAAGAACGAGAAACTCGCTGACGATGAAGTTGATCCGGTCCAGCTCGGATAGCATAATGTCCAAATACCCGTCGGACAAGCTTCCTTGCTGCTTGTTCAGCTGCACGAATCCTCTCAGCGTCGTCAGCGGATTGCGGATCTCGTGCGCTACGCCCGCCGCGAGCTGACCGATGACCGACAGCTTCTCCGTTCGCAGGATGACTTCCTCGGTTTGCTTCCTCGCCGTGATGTTCCGGCAGATTTCGGCGATGGCCACCACTTCCCCCGACTCGCTCCGAATCGGCGAAACGGTAATGCTGACGTCGATCGTCCGGCCGTCCGTCCGCTCCCGCACCGTCTCGAAGTCGGCGACGGACTCGCCGCGCATGATTCTCTCCCGGATGTCGGCATATTCCGCGGAATAACCCTCCGGCACGTGCCGAAGCTCGCGATTCATCGCCTCCTGCAGGCTCCAGCCGAACATCGATTCGAAGGCATCGTTCGCTTGAATGACGCGACCGTCCAGATCGGTCACGACGATCGCGTCCGACGTGTTCGTGACGAACGATTCCAAGTATTCCTTCGTGCTCCTCAGTTCCTCCGCCGAATCCCGCAATCGGCCCATGTACGACTGCAGATTGTCCGCCATCGCGTTCACGCTCGCGGACAACAGGCCCAGTTCATCCCGTCTGCGGATCTCGATCGGGCTGCCGAACTTGCCGCCCGCCATTTCGTTGACGTTGTTCAGAATCGAACGAAGCGGACGGATCAAGAATCCGGACAAGACGTAGCTCGCGAACCACGAGACGACGACAAGGCCCAGCGAGATGGTAGCATACAGCCATAATTGTTCGTTCAACGATGCTTGAATCGTCCCGTAATCGAAGCTGATGCCGACGACGAGCGGCTTCTCGCCGCCGATCGGCACGAAACTTCTCATGACGTTCTTGTCGCCGATATTCGCTTTCGTGATCGTCATCTCGCCCGAAGAGGCCGCCCGTTTGACAAGCTCGACATCCGCTGCCCCGTCGTTCAGCAAGTATTGACCGAACGGTACGGCGCGTACGTCCAAGTTATGGACGGCGACGCCTTTTTTGATTTTCACGATTTCCGGCTTGCCGAAGAACTCCGGATCGAACCCGGCGATCTCGATAATGTCGTCGTTATCCTGCAGCAGCCGGCGAATGAGCGCCTCCGTGCCGACGTTGTTCTCGTAATCGAGAAACACCTGCGCGTTCACGTAAGGATTGATCATATAGTCGGTAGTGCCGTCGTAATAGTTGCCCCATTTGTTGATGCGGGTCGGATCGGAAGTGGCGTATTGGTAAGGTCCCGACCAATAGTGGGGAAGCGTTAGCCCTTTGGGCACCGCGACATCCTTCAAGTCGAACAATTGGTTGAAGGCGGTATACCAATAATCCCATGTCTTCGATCCCAGGTTCAGCTCGTTCGGATCGGACGATTTGACCACGACGATATCGTCGGGGGTCCGCTTCCATAAGGAAATATGATCGACGCCGAGCTTGCGGCTTAGCGCGGCCAATTGCTCGTTGGAGACGCGATCGGCGCGCGGATCGAGCTCCGCCTGCGCGGTCAACGCGACCGCCCGAAGCTTCTCGCCGAGCGATTCTTCCATATAACGCTTCGACTTCTCCGCCGCGTCGAGACTCGATCCGATCTGCTTGGCGATCGTCAGCATTTGTTGCTCCGCGTTGTCGCGCAAACCGGACTGGGAGGAATAATAATAGATCGATATATTCAACCCCAGAATGAAAGTCACGATAATGGAAATGAGAAGGGAAAGCTTGGCTTTGATCGTCAAGGGATGGCCTCCGGACTGGACTGGGATGTCACTACTTCTATTCAATTAGACACGATTCGACAATATCCTTTTTTCTCCGATCGTTCGTTTTTCGCTAGGCGGCGTTTATTTTCTGGAAATCTTTTTTCATGATCGATTTGACGAGGCCGGACCACTTCGCGTTCGCGGGACAATATTTTCTGGCGACTTTTTCGATCGTCGTATAACCTTTTTCCACGTAGTTAGCGGAGAGCAGTTGCCCGAATTTCCTGACGCTGTCCCCTTTCGTCTCGAAAGAGAAAGCCCTGTTGTGAGCGTCCCCCGAAATGGCGTTCAACCCGAACAAGTTATTTTTCTTCTTGGCGATTTTACTGCTGCCGTTGCCGCTCTCCAGCTTCATGACGGCGATCGTGAACAGCGCGTTGATTCCGTATTCCTCTTCGACTTCCAGCACCGTCTGCTCGAGCCCGTGGCCGGCCAGCGCTGTCCCTTCGAAGATTTCCGCGATGTCCGCAACGCTCAAGCCGGAATCGGTCTCGACTTTAGACGTCGGTTGCGACGGGACGTCGCCTTCGTCCTTCGCGGACCCGGAATCGCGCTTATTCGCAAGTATTTGTTCGGAAAACTGCCGTAATGCTTCGTTATGTACTGGAGTTCCCGCGTCGTTCGGATTCGCTCCCGGCATCGCCTTTCTCGCCGCTTCCGCGACCGCGCCTTCTTGCGGCGGTTGCTCCGGCTTCTCTCGCGCGGGCGAGTATGGAACCGGCTCGGCATATCCGCCGTGCACGAACCCTTCCCCCTTTAACGCAAGCCATCCGTGCGACGTCTCGGCGTCGATCTCGAGCAACGTTCCTTTCTTGACGACCTTCAGCACCTCGGACGACGGGCTCGCGCTCGCCCTGACGTTCAAGTAATAGGCGGTAACGACGTATGTATTCGGAGGAGGAGCCGAAGATACGGCGACGGACGAGATTTGCACCTCGTCATGGGCGTTCTTGGGAACGTCCGCGGACAATGCGACGGCCGGCGACGGTTCGGATACGGGGGCGACCGGTGCCGGAGGAGCTGATACGGATACGGGGACGGGGACGGCGAGGGCCAAAGCGGCTTCAGACGGGCTTATGGCGACGATGGACTTAAGGGGTTGGGTATATTGGGGAGCCGCGAACGCGGAAACCGCGCTTTCCGCGGGGTGGGCTCTGACGCCCAAGGTAACGATCAAGGCAAGGCCGAGCCCGTAAACGAGCGACGCGCGAAACGAATTCCTACACATGACTACACCTCTTTCCGGTAATGGTGAAGTGACTCGCAGTAATGTTGGTATGATTGTACATATATGCGGGTGAAAAGCTTGTCATTCTTTCGTTGAAGAAATGTTGTGTTTTTGTCGATCTGGCAGAGAGATCATTAATATTTTCTCATTTTGCCCCGATGATGATCTGACGAGCTTGTTGGCGGGCTGATTCGTCATCGTCGTGAACGGCGTGCAAATGTGCTCGTTGACCCCGCTACGTTATCGATGTCGTCAAAGATCTCAAGCAAACGCAAAGAAGGCATGGCCGGCGGCCATGCCTTCTTTGCGTTCCTATCGCCTTCGCCTTCGCCATTGTCCGGTCGATACGGCTAACGGTTAACTCCTGCGAGTGTCGAGCGGTTTCAGCTTCGATTCGATCTGTTTGCGCTTCGGCTCTAGGAAAGGCGGCAACGCGAGCGATTCGCCGAGCGTCTCGAACGGCTCGTCCGTCGCGAAGCCGGGACCGTCCGTCGCCAATTCGAACAGGATGCCGTTCGGCTCGCGGAAATAAAGAGAACCGAAATAATAGCGTTCGACGTATCCCGAGTTCGGAATGCGAAACTGAATCACGATGTTGATCCATGCTTGCATCTCTTCCTGGTCCGCGACCCGAAACGCAACGTGATGGACGCCGCCCTTGCCCGGGGAGGCGACGGACAGATCGGTTCTCGTCTCAACCTGCACTTCCGCGCCCGAGCCGCCTTCGCCGGCTTGCATGACGATGATGTCGGGTTGATCGGCGACGAATGCGGGAACGCGCGACTTTTCCTTGAATCCGAGCAGACCGAGCACGGCCAACGTCGATTCGGGCTTACGGACGGTCAGCGTCACCGGACCGAGTCCGGTAATCGCATGCTCGGAAGGGACGGCGCCTTGCGCCCAAGGCGTTCCCGCCGCTACGCCGAAGTTGCGTTCGTCCGAAACGAGCGCAAGACGTTGGCCTTCCGGGTCCTCGAAGAACAGCGACCGGCGCCCCGCATGCTCCGCTACCGGATCGTGCTTCACGCCCCGATCATCGAATCTCTTCTCCCAATAATCGAGCGAGACGTCGCTAGGCACGCGGAGAGACGTCCGCGAGATGCTGCTGACGCCGTGCTTGCCCGGCGCGATACCCGGAAAATCGAAAAAAGTGAGCTCGGTGCCCGGATTGCCCTTCTCGTCTCCGTAGAACAAATGATAAGCGGTCGTATCGTCTTGATTGACCGTTTTCTTAACTAGCCTCATCCCTAGCGTGTCCGTGTAGAAGTTATAGTTCGACTTGACGTCGCCCGTCATCGCGGACAAATGGTGCAGTCCTTTTACGTTCATCCTCGTACTTCCTCTCGCGAATTTAGTCGTCCGGACGCATATCGGCCCGGGCGTGTTGGCTATATAATGAATAAGCAAACATACGTTTGCATCTTATGCCGCCGAGTCGCATAAGCTTCATCGACTTGATCGAACATCCAGAAATCGGAGGACATCGCGCATGAAAGGCTCGACCCATCTCGCCATCGGAGGCGCCATCGGAGTTGCCGCCTCCTTGTACTATCCGTTCTCGATGAACGGCACTCTGACTTACTTGTCGGTCGCGTGCTTGTCCGCGCTGAGTCCGGACTTGGACGGTCCGAATCTGATCAACGGGAAGCTGCGGATCAATCAGTTATCCAAGCTTCTGCGCGAGTCCGCCATATGGGGCGGATTGCTGGCGGCGCTCTCTTGCGGGTATCTCTACGTTGTCCGGGACAAAGCCTACCCGGAGCTCGCGACGGTCTCCGTCGCCGTCTTTCTTCTCGGCCTCGTCGCGAAGGAGGGCGCGATCCGCAATGCTGTCGTTAGCTTGATCGGATGCGGTCTTCTCTATGCCGGCGCAAGCGAACGGGAAAGCTGGTTGGTCGGCTTGGGCGTCTACGTCGCCATCGCTCCCTGGCTCGCCCATCGCGGGATGACGCACACCGTTTGGGTGCTCGCCGCCTGGGGCGCGATCGGATCCGGCCTCGAATCCCGGTTGGATCTCGAAGGAATCATGGCGGTCGCCTTGGCCGGATACGCTTCGCATCTGATCGCCGATACGCTGACGCCGAGCGGCGTCAAGTGGCTGTACCCGATCGTCAAAACGACGTTTAAGCTAAGACCGTAAGCGCGAAAGAAGACAGGCCCTCCGACCGGGAGCGGGTTCCGTTTCGAGGTGCAAAAGGGGCAATTGACACTTCAAATGACAATGAAATTGACACCTGAAATGACATGCATTATTTCGTTGCAATAAAATTATTGCATCAAAATTTTATCACGTCATTTTACATGTCATGAAGAATGACTTACAAAGCTCTTGAGACAGGAGATTGTTCGAAAAATCGTACAAAGCAGGCAGGCAATAGTCTTCAGGCAGGTGATTTGTGTGAAAAATCGTACAATACAAGCTGGCAGTTATCTTTAAACGGAGGTTTTGTACGAAAAACCACACTAAATGGGCAGGAAGTCGTATTGAGTCAGGGGCATTGTACGAAAAAACGTACAAAACATGACCCCAAACCTCGACATCGCATGAGAAAGCAATCTTAAACAACAATTGCGCAGAACAAAGATAAGAAAAATGACGATCACTGATGTTGTCAGTTTGAGCGTCATTTTTCTTGTCACATGCTTTGCACCCGAAAACGGAACCCGTTACTCCGACCGGAGCGGCCTGTCTTCTTCTCGTGGCGGCGCCCGCTTACGCTTGCACTTCCGTCAGCTCCTGCGCCTTGTTCTTGATTCTCGCGGTTTCCGAGGCTTGGCTGAGCAAATCCGACACTTCCACGCTGCCTCGAATATTCCGCAACGTATAGGTCGGATTCGTCGCATCCGTCGAGTGGATCGTGATGTCGCCGAACTTCAAGATCCGCTCCAGCAGGTTGCGCTTCACGGAGATGTCGCGTACGCGGTACAACTGGATCTCCTCGCGTTTCTTCGTGAGTATGCCGCGTTCCACGATGACTCTGCGCTCCGTGATCTGATAGCGGGTAAAGCTCGGAATCCCGTAGTTGAAAGGCTTGCCTTCCCACAAGACGTTCTCGTTCAACATCGCGACAGCTCCCTCTATTGGATGATTTCATCTTCCATTGTACACGAGAGGCGGATTATCTCAACCAGAAGACGAGAGATTGCCTGTCCCGCTCGCCGCCGAGCTTCTTCAGCCGATCGCCCGCTTCCGTCTCGGAGATCGGGACGCCGTTCCACGCGTCGACTTTCACCTTGACGAGATTGCGCCTGCGCAAAATCGTCTGCAGCGTCGATTGAACGACTTCCGCCTGCTCCGATAACGGCATCTCCCCGGCGAGACTATGAATCTTCTTTCCATTGCCTTCGATCCAGAACAGCCAGCAGCCATCCCTAAGGACGAGGAAATTGCCCGGTTTGCGGGAGAAGGACGACGCGGCGCCATTGTCCGGTTGCGGCCAGTCGACGAGCAAGCCGTACGGATTGGCCGGGTCAACGGAACATAAAACCGTTAACCCGGAAGACGACAAAGCCGGCAGCGGCTGCCGCACCGCCTCCGCGAGTTCTCGCGTCGTGAACTGGACGGCAGACATCCCTTGTATGTAGGCTCCTCTCGTTAAAGCGCCCCATTCCTCCAGCTTCTTCAGCACGGGATAGAACGTTTCCCACGGATAAGGCGCAAGCTTGGAGACCAACTCCTTGTTGACGATGCCGAACGACTGCAACAGATGGCGCGCCCATCCGAGCACCGGCGACCGTTCCGAATCGCGCCGATCGCCCGCCGTCCAATCCGAGGTCGGTTCGATAAGGGCGAAGGTATCGGCATCGACGGACTTGTCTCCGTCGCCTAGCAAGCTCGTCGCGTACCACCGTCCGAGGCCCGAGCCCGTTCTCGCCCATTGGCCGTGCTTCGTGCTGTCGTGAAGCCTGAGCGGCGCGAACTGATCGTTCGAGACGCGGCCTTCCCAGACGAGCTCGATCAACTCCGCGACCAGCTCCGACGGCTGGCGTTCCGTTTCCCGGCATAGCCGGGTCAGGAAGCTCGCGCCGCCTTGGCGCAGCAGCTCCAACAATTCCGGATGTTGCGTCGGACGGACCGCATCGTCTATCGAGACGAGAGGCAGGTAGAGGGCTCGGGAACCGGCGAGGAAAAAGGCGACTTTGCCTTCCGCTCCGTCTTCCTCCTTGCGTCCGAGCCATACGATCTCGCCCGAGGCGCATAACAGATCGAGTTGATCCTTCTTATAGGCCGTCACCCGAGATGGAAAGATGACCGTTTCCCAATGGGACAACGGCAAGTAAATTCCTTGCAGCCGTTCGATGACGGACAGCAGCCCTTCGCCCCCCTGCTGCTGCGCGCCGCTCAGAGCATGCTGCATGAAGGCGATCCGGCTGCACCACGCGGCCGGATCGATCGGCTCCGCTTTGCTTCTCGCGATCCGAATCGTCGATCGCACGATACGCGAAGCCACCTTGGCGCTCGACCACATTCTCTCGTTCTCGTCCGCGGCGTGCGGAGCCCGCTCGATGATGCCTTGGCCGACGAGATCGTCGACCGTGTTCCTCGCCTGCGCTAACGTCATCGCCGGGTATCGATCGCATAGCTCCGCTTCGGTGAAGGACAGTACGCGATCCGCGTACCGCCCGACGACGAACGCCGACGACTTCTTGTCGTCAGGGAAAGCCGAGTACACGTCCGTCTCGTCCGCGGCGATCCAACGGTACTCGCCGTCTCCGGCCGGATCGACCGTCGCCGCCCGCCCTTTCTCTTGGAGCTCGCGAAGCCAACCGAGCGCGCCCTCTCCGGCCAGCTTCGCGATCTCGGCCGACGTCATGTCTCCGCGCGCCTTGAGTAGCGCGGCAAGTTCCTCGGCGTTGGCCGGCTTTCGGTCCGGTTCGCTTAGCCGAGCGCGTTCATGGGCGAGCGCTTCTTGGCCGGACGGCGCCGCGTATGCGTCCGTGTCGAACAATCGGGAAGCCATTTCCTTGCTGACGCTCAGCAGATGAAGCTTCGTCGTCTCGTCCAGACCGTCTCCTTCGTACACTTTCATGTTCGCGTAATCCGCGATGAATTGCGCCGCGAGCGGAGAAGGATACGGCGTTTCCTTGAATACCAGCCTCAGCTCGCCCGAACCGATTCGCCCGAGCAACAGCTTCAGATCGTCGACGCGGAGCTCGTCCCGCAAACATTCCCTCATGGCCTCGTGAAGATAGGGGAAATCGTCCGCGTAGGGCAACGCCCCGCGCAGCAGCTCTTCGCTGCGCAGCCTCTTCTGCCAGAGCGGCGTGCGCGTGAAGCTTCTCGACAGAAGAAGGGAATTCTCCGCGATGCGCCGGAAGGCGATGCCGAGCAGCGGCGAGCCGGAGATCGCCTCCGTCAGCAGAAGCTCGACGCTCTCCGGCGTCACTTGGGAGACGACGTTCATCCACGACGAATCCCATTCCGGCATGACGAATTCGATGCCGCCGTCCTTGGCGTTGCCGTACGGCCGATAGGGTCTTAACTGCTCGAAATGCCGTTCGATCGCCAGCAGCCACGCCCGGTTGACCGTTCGCCCGAACACGCTATGGATGATGATGCGCGTCTGATTCATGACGTCCCGGTATTGCTCCACGACGATCGTCCGGTCCGTCGGGACGGCGCAAGCACGATGCTGCGCGCGGACGAAACCGATCAACTCCGCCGAAGATGTCTCGTCGAGCGCGTATTGCGAGGCGAGCCACTCCGTCGCATGTTCGTCCAATTCCTTCTCGCGCACGGTTACCTTCGCGTCCTCGTCGTCATCGACATTCGCCGATATTCCGCCTTCTTCGTCTAAAGCCAGCTTCTCGGACAATTCGCGCAGAAACGCACCCGTCGCCGTGCCGACCTCGAAAGATCGGCTGCCCGCCTCGTTGCGCCAGAACGGAATTTCGCTGAAGCGGTTGCCCGCTTCGCTCACGTACACCCTGTCATTGCGGATTTCCCTGATCATCCATGAACTCGTGCCGAGCTGGAACACGTCGCCAACGCGGCTTTCCTGGATGTATTCCTCGTCCAATTCTCCGAGATGGGCGCGGCTCTCGAGATGATGAACCGGATAATTGCCCGTCTGGGGAATGGTCCCCACGCCGGTGATCGCGGCCATCGCCGTATTGCTTCTGCCCTTCACCGTTTTCGCTCTCCGGTCCCAATCGATCAACGGCTTCGCGAACGGATAGAAGCCCGACAGCACGAGAAGCATTTGTTCCAGTCTCGCGTAAGGAAACCCGTTATAACTGTCGCAGCCTTGAACGAAGCGGTGCAACGCTTCGACCGGCCATGCTTCGGCCGCGGCCATCGAAACGATATGTTGCGAGAGCACGTCCATCGGACTGTCCGGGATGCGGATCTCTTCGATCTGACGAAGCGAGATTTGCCTGGCGAGCACCGCCATCTCGGGCAGCGCCGCCTTGCTGCGGGCGATCATCACCCCTTGGCTGGCTTCGCCGACGGCATGGCCCGCCCGGCCGATCCGCTGGATGCCGCGCGCGGCTTCCTGCGGGGAATCGATCTGGATGACCCGGTCGATATGACCGATGTCGATGCCGAGCTCGAGCGAGGACGTCGCCACGATGCAGCGCAGCTTGCCTTCCTTTAACTGCTTCTCGACGTCCAAGCGCAGCTCCTTCGACAAGCTTCCATGATGGGAGCGCGCCATCTCGTAGCCGACATGGTCGTTCAGCCGCAGACATAACCGTTCGCACAGCCTTCTGCTGTTGACGAACAACAGCGCCGCGCGGCAGCCTTCGAGTTCATGTACGATCCGGTCGAGCAGCGGCAGCCAGACGGCTTCGCGATTCGTCGCCGGACGATTCTGGTCCGGCATCGTCACGCGAACGTCGATGCGCTTGCTCATCGCGCTCTCGATAATCGCGACCGCCCGGGGCCGCGCTTCCGTCTCTTCCTCGGTGCCGCGCTCCCAACCAGCCAGAAACCGGGCCACTTTCTCTAGCGGCTTCTGCGTCGCCGAGACGCCGATTCTCTGCGGTTGCTTCCCGACCAGACGGCCGAGCCTTTCGAGAGACAGCGCCAGATGGGCGCCCCGCTTGTCCGCGGCCAAATCGTGAATCTCGTCGACGACGACGTGCCGAACCGAGGTCAGCATGCCTCTGCCCTTCTCCGAAGTAAGCAACAGATAGAGAGATTCCGGCGTCGTCACGAGCAAATCCGGCGGACGGCGGATCATCGCCGCGCGCGCGGACGGCGTCGTGTCCCCGGTCCGGACGGCGCAGCGAATGCCTTCCCAAGGCACGTCTCTGCTCGCGGCCAGCGCCTCGAGTTCCTCTACGAAAGCGATCGCGTGATGATGGATATCGTTATTGAGCGCTTTTAGCGGCGTCACGTACACGATGCTAACGCCCGGCTTCTCCGGCCGCTCCCCCCGCGCTAACCCGTCCAGGCACGGAAGGAGGGCTGCCAGCGTCTTGCCCGAACCCGTCGGAGCCGCGATCAACGTATGATTCTTTGCGCCGATCGCGCGCCAAGCTTCCCGCTGAACGTCGGTCGGTTCGCCGAAAGCGGCTTCGAACCACTCCGCGATCACAGGATGAAACGGAATTGCCTGCTTGCGCTCCTTCAAGTGGCACGGCTCCTTTTTTCGAATCGCGATGCCCGGGCATCGGACGAATATCCTATTTCCGAAGGTTATAAGTTCTGCACGTTATACAATCTCGCGTACGCGCCTTCTCGTTGCATGAGCTGTTCGTGGGTGCCGCGTTCCACGATCTCTCCCCGTTCGATGACGATGATCTGATCGGCGTGCGTGATCGTGGACAACCGATGGGCGACGACCAGCGTCGTCCGGTTGTCCGACAGCGAGCTGAGCGATTCTTGAATCAAATGCTCCGATTCCAGGTCGAGCGCCGAGGTCGCTTCGTCCAAGACGAGAATCGGCGGATCCTTCAGGAAAACTCTCGCGATGGCGATCCGTTGCTTCTGACCGCCGGACAGCTTGACGCCCCGCTCGCCGATTTCCGTATCGTAGCCGGCAGGCAGGCCCATGATGAAGTCGTGCGCGTTCGCTCTTCTCGCCGCTTCGATCATTTGTTCCTCCGAAGCGTCCGGATCGCCGAGCAGGACGTTCTCCCTCACGCTGCCGCTGAACAAAATATTATCTTGAAGCACCATGCCGATGTTTGCCCGAAGGCTAATCTGGGTCACTCTCGACACGTCTTGGCCGTCGATCAGAATACGGCCTTCCCGAATATCGTAGAATCGCGGAAGCAAACCGATGAGCGACGATTTCCCGCCTCCGCTGGCGCCGACGAATGCGACCGTTTGTCCGGGTTCGATCGTCAGATCGACGTTGCGGAGCACGTCATCCGATTCGTCTTTGTACCGGAAGCTGACGTCGCGGTATTCGATGCGTCCCGCCTTCAGTTCGAGCGTCCCCGCGTCCTTCGCGTCCTTCACCTGCAGAGGTTCGCCCAGCAACTCCATGACCCGCTCCAGCGACGCCGACGCTTGCGTCAGCTCCGTCGAGGCGTTCACGAGGCGGCGCAGCGGCGTATACATGCGGTCCAGATAACTATAGAAAGCGATGAATCCGCCGACGGTCAAGTTGCCTTCGATGACGTAATAACCCCCGCACAGCAAGACGATCAGCGGCGCGACCTCCGTCAACGTATTGACGATGCCGTTCGTGAGCGCGTTCCATCTCGTGAGCGCGAGCGCCCTCTCTAGAAATTTGCCGTTGCGGATCCCGAATTGCTTCTGCTCGTATTTCTCCAGCGTGAAGCTCTTGACGACGGGAATGCCGACGACGTGTTCGTTCAAGTAGCCCTGCATGTCGGCTAAGGCTGCCGAACGAGCGCGCGCGTAGCTTCTGAGCCTTCGGTATAGTTTCACGACGGCGATGCCGTAGAAAGGAAGAATGACGATCGATAATAACGTAAGGACGACGTTCATGCTAAGCATGATGCCGAGGGCGATCATGAGCGTGAACATGTCGAGCCAGACGTTCATCATCCCGGTCTCGACGATCGACTTCGTTTGTTCCGAGTCGTTGATCATCCGGGAGATAATCTCTCCGGACTTGCGTTCTTGGTAGAAACGCAAAGAAAGCCGTTGCAAATGCGCATACAGCTTGTTGCGTAGATCGAACAAGATTCGGCTTGTCGTCAGTTGGGCAAAGTATTGGCGAAAATATTCGATCGGATAACGGATGACGACGAAGAGGACGAACGAGATACCGACCAACCATGCGAGCCGCGACAGCTTATCGTCCCGGCTCAGATCGGCTAGCAAAATATCGTCGATCGCGTATTGCAAAAAGAGCGGCGTTACCATCGGAATCGCGAACTTGAGCATGCCGATCAGCAACGTTAAAGCGACAAGCCACCTGTATGGCTTCACGAAGCGAAGATAAAGACGTAAAGTATGCATGGCGTTCCTTCTGCCCGCGATTTACTCGGCGGGCGACTTTTTCTTCTTGCGGTACAGCGGATATCTGCGTTTCTCCCTCATGACGGCTTCGACGGATACGGTTCTTTTCTTGTCGGCGCAGCTCTCGCACATCGTCGTCGTGAGCAGCGAGCCGCCGCAATAGATGCATACCCCTTCCGCTTTACGTCTGGCTCTTAACCGGCGCATCATCAGCGCGGGATCGTTCATGCCCGATTCCTCCTCTAGGGTGATCGTCTACTCGTTGTCGGGTTAGTCTCGCATGGCAGGCAATGTCTTCTCGTACTTGCTGAATAACCCGTTCTCGTTGGATGCTTGTCCCACGTGTTCATAACCGAGCTTCGAGTAAAAGCGGTTCAGCACCTCGTTGCTCGCGATACAATCGAGACGAATGACGGTTCTGCTGAGCTCCGGCGTCTGTTGCTCGACCCACTTCATCATCCGGTTGCCTACGCCTTTGCCCGAGAATTTGCGGTTGACCGCCAGCCGGTGCACGTAGACCGCGGCACCGTCGTTCGCCCTGTCTTCCCAAAGCTCGAGGTCCCATGGACTCGGATTGGCCAGCAGCATGACCATGCCGGCCGTCTTGCTTTCTTCCTTGAACAGGTACACTTCCCCGCGATTGATCGCTTCGGGCGTATTGTGCGAATCTTCTCCCCGAAGCAGCGAGTTCCACTGGGACGAGCCTTTGCTAAGCAGCCATTCGGCCGTGTTCACGAGCAACCGCATAACGTCCTGCGTGTGTTCCGGTTCTGCTCTTAATACATTCGTGAAAGCGGACACGATATCATTCCTTTCTCTTATTCGATAGGTATGCGTAGTTTTCCCGCTGCAAGGTAAAATCAACCAAGGGCGCCATCTACTCGACGTCGAAATCGAAGTAGCGGTCCGGGAAAGGTTCCTTCGTCAGCGTATAGTGCCACCATTCTTTCGAGTATGGCGTGAATCCGTACTTCGCTAACGCGTTCTTGAGGACGTTGCGGTTGGCCGTTTGCCGCTTCGTAATCAGCTTCGTCCCGTGACTGGAGATCGCGCCGAAAAAATCGTAGGGGCTGCCCATATCGACCGGGTTGCCGGTCTTCAAATCGTACAACGTCAAGTCGACGGTGCTTCCCCGGGAATGGCCCGATTTCGACGCGACGAACCCGAGCTTAAAGACGTTCGCCTTGTCGACGTCCGGGTAGAAGATCGCCTTCATCTTCGTATCCTCCGGATCCCTCGACCAACGGACGAATTGGCCGACCGCCTTCTTCGGCCGGTAGGCGTCCAGAATGAGGAGGCCGTAGCCTTGTTTCCCCAGCTCGTCCGACGCCCGCTTTAACGCTTTGGCCGCTTTGACCGTCAGAATGGCGTAAGGAGCTTTGTAGCCGTCGATCTTCTCGCCGATGAAATTGTATTCCCCGGCGTATCGAATGTTGATCTTCGCGCTCGGAACGACCTCGTCGACGTAAACAAAATCTTCGGGAAGTTTCCTCTTCTTCTCTGGAACGACCGACTTGGCCGCGCTGCCCGCCTCTGCGGAGGCAACCGCCTTCCCATTCGCCTCGGAATTCTCCGTCGCGGGGCCGGTTGCCTCCGCGCCCGTACCGAAAGCGAGCATGATCGCCATCGTGCCGATCGTCGCGCGCTTCATGCCTCTCATCGCGTTCCTCCTTCGCGACTCTATTTGAACTTCTTCCAATCTTGCGAGCTATGGTTCAACAAATACGAGAAATCATTCTCGTTGCGTTTCCGTTCGGCTTCGCGCGCTTCTTCCTGCTCGCGGCGCTTCCGTTGCGCCTTGTCCGCTTCCTCTTGCTTCAGCGCCACCGCCTGCTCCTTCAGCTTGGCGATTACGCCGGCTCCGAGCAGATCCTTCAACGTAACCGGCTTGTCGTCCCCGCTCGATCCGTTCGTTCCCGCGGCCGCTCCGACGCGAGGACGGCGGCTCGGGTTCCCTTTCTTATTGGACGTCGACATCGCTTATCTCCTTCTCCCGTTATGAGACGCTTTCCTTCCGTCCGGCTTCCTTGAGCCGGTCCGGATAATCGGTATGGACGCCGTCCGCTCCCCAGGCCAGCGCCCTATTCATGCCGGAACGGGTATTCACCGTATACGGCAGCATGAGAAGACCCGACTTTTTGACTTTCCGGACGTATTTCTCGTCGATACGGGAGAAATTGGCTCCGACTCCGTCCGCGTAAGTGGCGATGTCGGCCAACGTCACTTTGGAAAGCGGTGCCGCGCGCCGGGAATACCAGAATAACTGGTACAACGGAACGTCTTCGTCGAGAGCCCGAATTCGAAGCAAGCTGGCTTTGCTGAACGATTGTACCGCGACGCGGTTCTCGAGCCCGCGGGACCGGACGAGCGCCCACAGTTTTTCTTCGAGACCCGGATTGTCGCCGGGCGCCTTCGTCTCGAGCATGTAACGGGTCGAGTCGCCGAACTCATCGAAGATTTCCCGAAGCGTCGGCACTGTCTCCCCGACGTATTCAACATTGGCGTAGGACGGATGCTTGGCGTTAAACTTCGATCCCGCGTCCAGCGACTTGATCCGAGCCAGCGTCAAGTTCCTCGTTCGGCCGAAACCGTCCGTCGTCCTGTCTACCGAATCGTCGTGCATGGCGATCAATTCGCCGTCTTTCGTCATTTGCAAGTCGATTTCGATGTAATCCGCGTTCATGCTTACGGCCAGTCGATAAGCCGAAATCGTGTTTTCCGGGGCGTATCCCGACGCGCCGCGATGGGCGATCGCCAGTTGGAGTCCTTCGCGGGTCTCCGAAGCGGCGACGCCCGCCGTTGACGACTGGTTCATGAAAACGAACAGGCACGCCGCCGCGAAAATCGGGATTCGAGCGTTCCTGACTAGCGCGTACCGCTTGCGGGCTTTACTTTGCCGACGTTGTCTGCGCATGATATCGATCCTCCGGATGTCAGAACTCGCAACCGGCTCTCCCCGTTCCCATCCTCTATAGGATACCACGCCGGCAAGCATTCACGCATCCGAACGTCCCGTGACAAAAACAAAAAGCCCGCGCGAAAGCGGACTTTGATCTGATTGTCGGCATTCGCCCTTTACGAACGGGCGAAATCGATAAAATGCTCCACGACGCGGTCGATCGTTCGAAGCGTCGATTCGTCGACGAGCCTCTGCGTCGATTCGTCGAATTTGAGCGCGGCCGAGCTGATGTAGATTTCGTTGCCTGCCGGCGGCAGCAGCCTAACCTGCAATCCGGGGCTGGCCAAGATTTCCCGTAGATGCTGTTGGCATCGAATCGTGCCCATCATGCCGGGAGAGACGCCGGCCGTCAATACGGGCTTGCCGATCAACACCTTGTCCACCCGGGAAAGCCAATCGATCGCGTTCTTCAGCACGCCGGGCACCGACCAGTTGTATTCGGGAGTAATAAAGAAGACGCCGTCCGCCGAAGCGACTTTGCGAAGCAGATCGGTCACGACCTGCGGCGGATTCAGTTCGATGTCCTGGTCGAAGAATGGAAGTGATCGAATATCCGCGATTTCCAGATCCAGCTTGTTAATGTAGCGCTCCTTCATCGTGTTGGCCAATTGCAGGCTGTAGGAGCCTTGTCTAAGACTTCCGACGAGTACGGCGATTTTCAACATTCGATCACGACCTCCTTTGCGTCAAAAGTCCATATCCAACAATTTCATTGTAGCATCGGTAGGCACGTTCGGAAAGTCAAGTGAGCATTTTCTCATCGGATTTTCATAAAGGCGGCTTGGCCGTTGGGCGGGAACGACGTCGCCGTTCCTTGGGAAATGCAGGGCGATTTCGATGTGTTACGGTGTATTCAGGCAGAGGCGGACGACGTCGACAGCGTCGGCCACGTATTAAGCCGAATCGCAATTCCAACTCTAAGGAGGAACCAAACATGACGATTACTTCTACGACATATACGACTAACGCACGCAACGGCAAACGCATCGCGACGATCGCTCTCGGCTTCTCCATTCTGTTCACGGGAGGCGCGGCGCTCTCGTTCGCTCCGTCCGCACACGCGGCGACTTCGGCTTCGGTGCAGGCGACCGGCGTTGCCGTCGTCGACAAGATGATAAAATTGGGCAAGAAATTCAAAGGCGTACGTTACGTCTACGGCGCGAAAGGCGGACAGACAAGCTCGTTCGACTGCTCGTCGTTGACGCAGTATCTGTTCAAGCAGGCGGGCGTCAATCTGCCGCGTTCTTCCAAGCAACAATCCAAAGTCGGCACCTACGTGGCGAAAGCCAACCTGCAACCCGGCGACCTCGTCTTCTCCGATACGAACAGGGACGGCGTCATTAACCACGTCAGCATCTATCTCGGCAACGGCAAGCTGCTCCACACTTACCGCGTCGGCATCGGCGTCACGTTCTCCGATTTCAAGGGAAGCACTTGGGACAAGACGTACGTGACAGCTCGTCGCGTCCTGCCCGCGGTACGGGCATAGATACGAGCACGGACGATACGTCTACGGAAGGCACGACGATCTATAAAAGCGCTTCCGCGCATCAGATGAAGAAGAGCCATCCCGCTTAATGGGATGGCTCTTCTCGCGTTTATTGGTTCATGATCGCCAGGAAAATGACGATAACGGCAACGATCACGACCGCGTACATCGCGAGCAGCCTGCCGAGCTTGCGCGCGGGGTTGACTGAGTACGTGCTGGTCGCTTCCTTACGGGATAAGGACGATCCAACGATGACGGTCCATACGACGGCCCCCGCCATGACGATGACGGCCACGATCAATAATGCTGTCGTGTTCAATAGTTTCACCTGCCCGCTCCGGGATTATCCGGTTGATCTTTAGGTTATTCGGCAGTACAATTGCATTTTGCTCATACGGATACGACACCAGGAAGGAATTACAGCCATGACTCGCGCCAAACCGCCCATCGCGCCGATCGTGCCGCTCATCGTCGGCATGATCGCCATCTCGTTCGCTCCGATTCTCGTCCGATATTCGGATGCCCCCGTCTCCGTGCAAGGACTATACCGAATGCTGTTTACCGTCCTTCTTATGCTTCCGCTCGGCAAGCGTCAGCTGCCCGGGTTGAAATCCATTTCCGCGAAGATTTGGTTGCTCCTCTTCGTCGCGGGCGTCTTCCTCGCGCTCCATTTCCTCTTATGGATGGAATCGTTGAACTATACTTCGATCGCGAGCTCCACGATCATATTATCACTCGAGCCCGTATTCGTCATGATCGGCGCCTATTTTCTTTTTAAAGACCGGTTGAGAAAGTTGGCCGCGATCGGCGTGGCCGTTGCCCTCGCTGGCGTTATCGTCGTCGGATCCGGCGATATTTCATTATCCGCCAGGGCATTTAAAGGCGATCTGCTATCCTTGTTCGGCACGCTGGCGGTCGTCGTCAATATGCTGGTCGCCAAGAAGATCCTCGAACGAGTCTCTTCGTACTTGTATAGCTTGATCGTCTTCGCCATCGCCGCCGCTTGCTTCGCCCTGTACAACGTCGGCGCGGGCATCGGCATGACGGCTTACTCCGGCAGGGAGTGGTTACTTTTCCTGTTGCTCGCGATCGTGCCGACCATTTTCGGACACATGATTTTCAATTGGTTGCTGCAATACGTCAAACCGGCGACGATCTCCATCTCCGTTCTCGCCGAACCCGTCGGCTCCAGCTTGCTCGGCATCGTGCTGTTCGACGAACTGCTTAGCGGCTTCCAACTGACCGGCGGCGTGCTCATTATCGCCGGCTTGCTCTTGTACATGAGGTCGGAGAAGGAATCGCCAGTCGAACACGAACGTCCCGCCGCCGCTTAACTAAACGAGATATCGAAGATAAACATATCCGCTCGCGATCGCGATGGAAAGCAGCATGAGCGGGAAGCCGTATTTCAAGTAAGTCATGAACGAGATCGGATGCCCTTCCTTCGCGGACAGTCCCGCAACGATCAGGTTGGCGCTAGCGCCGATCAGGGCGCCGTTACCGCCGAGACAGGCGCCGAGCGCCAAGCTCCACCATAACGGCTCGAGATTGTCGATGCCCATCAAGCCCATTTCCTGAATGAGCGGGATCATCGTCGCGACGAACGGGATGTTATCGAGGAAAGCGGACGCGATCGCGCTGAGCCATAGGATGAGCATCGATGTCGCGGTTAAGTCGCCGCCGGTCCATTCGATCGCTCGCTGCGCCAGCTCGGAGATGACGCCCGTCTCGACGAGACCCGATACGAGGGCAAATAACCCGACGAAGAAGAAAATCGTCGTCCATTCGACCTTCGTCAGCGCGCTCTCCATCTCGTGCTCTCCCGTCAGGAGAAGCAGCAGGAACGCGCCGGCCAGCGCCACCGTCGCGGACTCCAGATGCAACAGCTGGTGAGTGAAAAATCCGACGAGCGTCAAAGCGAGCGCCGCCAAGCATTTCGTTAGCAGCTTCTTGTCGGTCAGAAGTTGCTTCTCGTCCAGTTCCAGGATTCCCTTTTTCAAGTCATCGGTCGTCTTCAAGCTCTTGCGGAACAACCAAACGAAGAGCGGGATGTAGACGATCATGACGAGGACCGCTACCGGCGCCAAGTTCGCGATGAAATCCATGAACGAAAGCTCCTTGACCGCGCTTCCGATCATGATGTTCGGCGGATCCCCGATCAGCGTCGCCGTCCCCCCCACGTTCGAAGCGATGATTTGCGTGATCAAGTAAGGAGCCGGGTTAACGCGAAGTTGTCTGGCGATGCTGAAAGTAACAGGAACCATCAGCAATACCGTCGTCACGTTGTCGAGGAACGCGGATCCGACGGCCGTGATGAGCGATAACGCGATCAGGATGCGAACGGGTTCTCCCTTCGCCTTCTTCGCCGCGTACACCGCGATGTAGCGGAATAAGCCCGTGTCCGCCGTAACGCTCACGATGATCATCATGCCGACGAGCAAGCCGAGCGTGTTGAAATCCACGTGGTGCATCGCCGCGTTCTGGTCGACGATGCCGAATAAGATCATGAGCAGACCGCCGAGCATGGCGGCAATCGTCCGATGAATTTTCTCGGAGACGATAATGGCGTAAATGACGAGAAAAATGCCGATCGCCCAATAAGCTTGTTGTTCCATTCCTTCTCCCCCAATTGAAAATAGCCACATCTTCATCATGTCCATTCCGCGGAATGCCGCCTGCGAGTCCCGAAAAAAACGCAAAAAGAGCCCGCTGTTGGCAGGCTCCTCCGGTTATCGCGTATGGAGTTGGCTGTTAGGCGCCGCTGAATAGGCGCTTCTCTATCTTATACGAGGGTTCGGTTCATTTCAAGAAATTCCGGTCGTCCGCCGCATGTAGGAGGCGGTCTTGGCGTATTCCGTCAAGAGCTTGGCTTTTCGAGAAAGGGAATCCGTGAAAAGAAGATTAGAGCAATGGGATATTTCCGAGTCACCGATCGTGTTGTTTGTAGGAGGCGAAAAAATGGAAAGCGATTCTTTATTACGTACGGATAAAGAATTGGCCGAACTCTATCAACGGCACGCGGATCTGGTTTACAGGGTCAAAACGTTCAGTTCAAATTGAAGGATTTACAAGCAGCGGATCCTCTTCCGGGGGGGGTTCGAAACGGTCATCCCGGGTTCTTGGGAAACCGCTTTTAAGCTGGATTTCAAGGAGTATTCTACTCTCTATCGGCCAAATCAAAGCGTTACCATGTTTGGTTATCCGGCTGTATTAAAAACGATCTCCGTCTCGCCCATTTCGATTTCATTAAAAATCGAAGGTAAATCACTGAATGAGATTAACGAAGCTTCCGGAAAATTAAAGGAATTCGGCGATAATGAATTTGAATATTTGGACAACTATCCGATCACGATAAACTATAAAGACGGCACCTCGGAAACGACAAGCATTTTTACCGGATTGCATGTGACGGAATTCGGAGTACAAATGCTTACGATCAAAACTTTTGAACATGTTATCAATGATAAGGAAATCGCTTCTATCGTATTCTTTGGTACGGAGATTCCGATACATTCATGACCGGAAACAAAAAAGGCGCGAAACCCGCGCCTTTTTTTGTCGACAATTCAAGGATCGGCTTATCCCATCGCCAGTCGGATTCCCGAGAGGACGAGCCCGATCAGAAACCCGCACACCGCTCCGTTCACCCGGATCCATTGCAAGTCTCCGCCGATCTTCTCTTCCAGCATTCCCACGAGCGCTTTGTCGTCCATCTTGTCGATGTTGTCCTTCAAGAGCGCGCCGAGCCGGTAGTGGTTCGCCTCGACGGCGTCGACGATCATGGCGACCGCCTTCCGGTCGATGCTCTCGGCAAGCTCCGGCTCCGCTTGCACTCTTCGAACGACGAATCGCCACGCGCCGACGAGCTTCCGTCCTCCGCGAGCCTTCTCTTCCTCCAGTACGGCGATCAGCTTGTCGCGAGCTTGCTCCAGCCGTGCCGACAAGAACGTCTTCCCTTCCGGGCTCTCGGCTTTGCCGATCAACCACAGCTTGCCTCGCTCCAATAGTTCTCCGTCTTCCGCGACCGTCCGCAATTGCTTGCGAATCTCGGACAATACGAGCTCCCGGTTCGGATGCCCCGGTTGCACGAGATCCTGGATGGCGGACAGCAGCAATTGCTGGATCATTGATCCCAGCTTATCCTCGTTCATGAAGCCCGCGAACGCCTGCACAGCGAATCCGAGCATGCCGCCGACCTTCGCCTCCTGCAGCTTCTTGAGCGCGATCGAGCCCATTAGCTGTCCGGCTTGCGGAGAACTGACCCACGACCGTCCGCGTTCAAGCGCGAAATCGAGTAACCGTTCATCCCACTTCTCTTTCTCCGCCGACGATAGCAGCTTGCCTGCGAGCTCCCGTCCGTCGACGCCGCGAACGACCGAAGCGATGCCGTACTGGATAGACGGCACGAAAGATTCGAGCGGAAGCTTGGCCAGTAGCGTCTGCATACCGTTCAGCGCTCCGACGCGATTGCCGCGTTTGCCGGCGAGCCGCGTCACGGCGGCCCCCGTCAGCTTCAGCAGCGACAACTGCCGCAATCTGCGGGTGACGCTTTCCTTGTTCAACAGCTCGTTCTCGAACGCCGAGATGAGCGATTTGGCGATACGGTCCCGGTTCTTCAGAAGCAAAGACGTATGCGGAATCGGAATGCCCATCGGATGACGGAACAGCGCCGTCACCGCGAACCAGTCGGCGAACCCGCCGACGAGCCCCGCTTCGAAGCCGCCCTTCAGCAGCTCCGTCCCGGGATGGTCCGGTAACGCGAACGTGGCCGCGAATCCGGCCCCCATGACGACGAGCGACAAGCCCGCGATATTTTTGCTGCGCATAAGAACGACCCTCTTCATCGATAAATTCCACGTCACCTCAATATAGCATTCGACATCGGAATCATCAATTCGACGCGGTCCCGGACGGAGTAAACACCATTAGCCTGGATACTCGACGTATTCGTCTTGGATGCCCATGAGACCGTCCCCATAAACGATCGTAAACGGATGGAAAGCTCCCTTCTTATCTTCGACGACGAAATCGAACCCTCCCACGTAGCGAATGGCGGCCGATTTCAAGTCTACGGCTTTCGCATACAGGGCGATCGTCCGCTCCGCCACCTCTACCGGAATTTCCAGATCGTCGGGATTCAGGAAACCCGTCAGCTCTTCCGCCTTGTTCCCCTGAATCAGCTCGATGTATTGCGTAGCCATTCGCTCAGCGAAAGGAAAATAGCTGATATAGGGGGTGTTGTAGACGACGCCGCCATCCGATTCGTAACGCACCGTCAACATCAAAGATTCATTCGTATTTGCTTCAGCTTGTGGTTTCGAATTATTGCCATCGTCTTCCAGCCGATAAGCGTACTGCCCGATTGCAGGATGATGTGAAAGTCCCATCGGATCCGCCACAGCCCGAAGCGTCTCAAGGTCGAAGTTCGCTTCGAAGCCTCGGACGATTTCTTGCGCTTCTTCGAGTCCGTAAAAGCCGTAATAATCGCTCGCGGTTACAAGCGACTTCACTTTCTCCGCGTCGCGTTGCTTTAACGCGGATATCAACGCTGCGGTATCCTCGATCGCAGTTTGCTCGTCATGTGCCTGCGGCGACTCCTCCGGCGTTACTTCTTCCTCCGGAACTTTGATCTCGTCGCCCTTCGCTTCGATCGCGGTCAATAACGCGAGCACCGTGTCCCGCTCGTGACGATCGACCCATTCCCCTTCGAGCAACGTTCCCGTATCCAGGATGATGCGTTCGATATCGCTCGTCGCGCTAAAATCCGCGACAATCGCGATGATCGCCTCGGTCTGCTCCGGACCGAGCATCGCCATCGCTTGCACCATATGCGGCATGTCGCTTAAGAACCATTTTCCGACAAATGTCGTATATGGTACCGTCAGTGCCTCTTCGAGCCCCGTCAATGCATTCAGAAGCTGCAGCATATCGCTCATTCCGATCGATAACCCTCGCTCAAGCAACGCTCGGACTTGCGCAGATTCCGGTATCGGATCATCCGAATACAAATGCCGGTCGACCCATCCGACGACCTGGCCTTTGATGCGATTCGCGGCGATCGGACCTTCTACGAAGCTTCCGCTGAAATTTCTTTGCCAAGCGTCTCCGACGATAAAATATTCGTTATCTGGGATTTCGATATCCCGATTGTATTCCGCCGCGAGCTTCGTACTCGAGAATAACGGTCCGATTCCGTAAAAAGCTTCCAGCTTGCCCCCGTTAATCCGGATTTGCCCATCTTCAACGATGACCCGTTCGCCGGGCAGCCCGACGACTCTCGCCACGTCGAAGCCGCTCCGGGGAGAACCCGCGTCGGTCTGGAAGTAAACGACGTCGCCGCGCGCGATCGGCTGCCCCTTGTAGGCGCTCAGATCGACGACGACGGGAACGTCCGTGAATTGCACCGACTCCGCCATGCCGTCGTTGCCAATCCAATGCAGCTTCTCGTTCGGCTTTAACGTCTCGATCGCGGGAAGCTCTTGTTTCGTCGCCTCGTCCTTAACCGGTTTCTTCTCCACGCAACCGGATAACGTCACGCAAAGGATTGCGAGTCCGATGACCGTTGACCAACCCTTCTTCATCTCATGTCCCCTTCATGGAAAATAATGCTACTCTTACATCCATTTGACGTATGTGGCAGGCGGTTAGTTGCTCGTCGGGAAAACCGAATTTGACAAAGCCGTGATTTCCATCATATACTAACGTCTATCACAAGCGAGGAGGCTGATGTCGTATGGCAAACTTATTGATTGTATCGATTGTTTCGATGGATTCTCAAGCTCATATCGACAGGTCTCTACGGTGCAAGATAAGCATTCGATAACGGAATTCGGCGCGAGGGCGATGCCCCTCTCCCTTCCGTTCCGCGTACTTACCGTCTGAGACCACCCGGTTTCAGGCGGTTTTTTTGTTGCCGCGCGACGTTCGGTCGCGCATGCGAACAGCCCGCAGGGAATCCCTGCGGGTTGTTTTTTTATCGATCCCCAGACCACAATTCACAATTAGAGGAGTTTTCAATTGAACCTACGCTTAGATCGCGATACCTTGCAAGCTTACGGCTGGAATACTTATTGGGAAGAGGTTCTCGCGAAGCATTTCCCTTCGAACGGACGCCTCGTCCCCGCGCGCGTCGTCGCGCAGTTCTCCCACTCGTACAACATCATGACGGAAGTCGGCGAACGCAGCGCCGTCGTCACCGGCAAGTTCGAATACAACGCCGCCAAACGCGGAGACTTCCCGGCCGTCGGCGACTGGGTGCTCGCCGAGCCGCTCCCGAACGAGCGCCGCTCCGTCATTCACGCCGTATTGCCTCGCCGTACCGCCATGGTCCGCAAAGTCGCGGGCAACATCGTCGAGGATCAAATCATCGGCGCCAATCTCGACGTCTTGTTCATCGTAAACGCGCTCAACCAAGACTTCAACGTCCGCAAAATCGAGCGTTACTTGATCGCGGCTTGGGAAAGCGGCGCGCAGCCGGTCGTTCTGCTGACGAAAGCGGATCTGTGCGACGACCCCGATGCTTTCGTCTCCGAGGTAGAGAGCGTCGCGCCGGGCGTTCCCGTCTATGCCGTCAGCGCCTTGAAGAACCAAGGCAAAGAAAATTTGTCGGTCTTCATGTCTCCCGGAACGACGATCGGCGTCACCGGCTCTTCCGGCGTTGGCAAGTCGACGCTGCTGAACTGGTTCGCGGGCGACGACCGCCAAGCGACGCAAGGCATTCGAGAAGACGATGCGCGAGGACGCCACACGACGACCCACCGCGAGCTGTTCCTGCTGAGCGACGGCGCTCTCATGATGGATACGCCCGGCATGCGGGAGCTGCAGCTATGGGAAGCGAACGACGGCTTGCAGTCCGCTTTCTCCGATATCGAAGAGTTGGCGTTGCGATGCCGCTACCGGGATTGCCGACACGAGAATGATCCCGGCTGCGCGGTAAGCGCCGCGATCCGGAGCGGCGAGTTGGACGCGAAGCGGCTGGCGAACTATCGCAAGACGTCGCGGGAGCTCGAACGGATCGCCCGCAAGGAAAACGCAGCCGTCGCCGTACGGAAAGACGCCAAGAAGAAAACCGCGCAATCGCGCCCCAGACAGAAAAACGCCGCTCACTGGAGCGACGATTAACCGTTATTCGAATAGATAAGCAAGCAATAGCGCCGCCGTGTTCACGACCGCGTCGGCGTGGGTTCTCTCCATGCCGTGCGAGGAATGCACGCCCGGTCCGATGAGGGCGGCGCGAATGTTGCCGCCGCCGCGCAGCGCGGCCGACGCGTCCGAGCCGTAATACGGATAGATGTCGATCGCGTAAGGAAGGCTTTCCCGCTTCGCCAGCTCGATCAGCTTCGACGTCATGCCGTAATCGTACGGACCCGAGGAGTCCTTCGCGCAGATCGAGACGTCTCTCTCCGTCGTCGACAGATCGTCGCCGATCGCGCCCATGTCGACGGCGATAAGCTCGTCGATATCGGACGGGATATACGAGCTGCCATGTCCGACTTCTTCATAGGTCGACAGAATGATTTTGACGTTGCGGACCGGTTGCCGCCCTTCGCGCTTCAGCCATTCCATGACGCCGAACAAGGCCGCCACGCTCGCTTTGTCGTCGAGATGGCGTGACTTGATCCACCCGTTCGGGAGCATCCGGGTGCGCGGGTCCCAGGAGATGAAATCCCCCGGCGCGATGCCGAGTTTCTCCGTCTCATCCTTCGTAGTCGTCAGCTCGTCGAGGCGAATTTCCATATTCGCCTCTTCGCGCTTCAAATCGCGCATGTCCGCATGGACGTGAACGGACGGCTTCGTCGATAGCACCGTTCCTTCGTAAACGCGCCCGTCGCGCGTATGCACGAGGCAATACTCGCCTTCTACCGTATGCATCGCGTAACCGCCGACCGACGTAAAACGCAGCATGCCGTTCGGCTTCACCGAACGAACCATCGCGCCAAGCGTGTCGACGTGCGCCGTCAAGGCTAGCGTTCCTAGCGATTCCGCGCCGTTGGAGCCCGGAATCGAGATGATAGCGTTCCCTTTAGGCGTCATCTCGAGCTCGTAGCCGAGCTTCGCGGTTTCCTCTCGGACCAGCTTCATAATGTCCATGCAGAAGCCGCTAGGGCTCGGCGTGGCGAGCAGCATTCGCAGCGTATCCAAAGTATAGTCCCGGTTCAATTGCGGGTTCAGGGGTGCGTTCATCTCGAAGATCTCCTTCTGCGCTGGCTTGCGACTGATCGTTATTTCACGTCAATCGTCACACTATCATAATACTTGTCGTTGATGTACACGTCCAATTTCCACAAGCCTCCGTTTCTAAAAAAACGTCCCAACCGCAGATTCCATCTGCAGCCGGGACGGCCTTTTCCTGTTGTCTTACGCGTTAAACCGCTGGCGATAACCGCACTTGCGGCACAGCTCCTCGACGACTTCGCGGCGGGAGAAGCCGTCGTACAGCTTCGTCGCCCGCTCGCCTTCGATAATATCGCCGAACTCTTCTTTGTGGATGTTGCCGAGGTTGATGACGCCTTCGCCGTCAAGGCAGCACGGAATGACCGTACCGTCCACGAGCACGCCCGCTTGATTGCGGAGAGCGTGGCAGAAGCCTTTGCTCAAGTCTTCTTCTTCCTTCAGATCCGGCCACTTGAATTCTTCCTCGTGGTTCAAGTAGATGCGGTCGGCGAGCTTGATGCCCTTGCCCCGGACGAAATGCTCCTCGATCTTGATGTCGAGATCGAAAGCTTCCTCGAGCTGGCTGAGAATTTCCCGGTTGCGATCGTTCTGCACGTTCGTCTCGTTGTCCTGCGTCAAGTTCCATAACCGGAACGAGATGCGGATGTCGGACGTCTCGACTGCTTCCTTAGCGAAAGCGATGACGCTTCCTACATATCCTTCCTTGTCGACGGATCCTTCGTGGCCGTCGAAGCTATGCAGCGAAAAGTTGATCTGCCGGAGCGCGGGCTTGCGGATAATCTTCGGACCGGCCTTGTGCAGCAGCGTGCCGTTCGTCGTCAAGTTGACCTTGAACCCTCGCTCGTGGCTGAGATCGAGCAGTTCGTCGATCTTCGGATGCAGCAGCGGTTCGCCCTTGACGTGAAAATAAATATGGTCGGCATGGCCTTTGATCTGGTCCAGCGTATGCGTGAAAGCGTCGACTTTAATGAAGTTCGCCTGGCGTTTGGTCGGCGGGCAGAAGCTGCAAGCCAAGTTGCAGATGCTCGTGATTTCGATGTAAAACTTCTTGAATGTCTTCAAGTTCGGTGCTCCAATCCGCGGTGCCTAATAAATGATTCGTTTATTATAGCATACCGGAAGCTGCGAAGATCAGCTTTTGTCCCCGTAAAAGACGTGCTTCGCCGATAGTTGGCCTTCCTTGATCCGGAAAATGCCGAACGAATAGCGCTCCTGCCTGCGTTTGTCCGTCGGGGATCCGGGGTTGAAGATCAGCGGCCCGCCAACCGCAAGGCGCTTCAGTACCGGAATGTGGGAGTGTCCGTAGACGATCGCATCCAGCTTCTCCCCTTTGAAAAAGGATACCGCATGCGCTTCCGTCGCCGCCCTCTTCAGCCCGCCGTGCCCGTGCGCGATGCCGATCCGGCAGCCGCCGAGCGCGACGATCCTGCTCAAGCCGAACCGCTTAACGATGTCTTCTCCGTCGTTATTGCCCGCGACGCCGTACGTCGGCGCGAACGCCGCCAGCTCCTCGTACAAGGACAGCTTCGTCCAATCGCCGGCATGAAGGATCGCGTCGGCGTCTTTCAGCTCGCGAAGCAGCCGATCCGGCAGCTTCTTGCTCATCCTTGGCATATGCGTATCGGACACGACGACGACTTTCATCCGTACCGACCTCGATTCGGGAATGGATTATAGTTCCATCATAGGTGTCAGCGCCGATGCGGGCAATGCCTCAATGATTTCTTTTCATGGAAAACGTAACCATTCGGGATTTGAAGCGTTATAGTTAGGGGACGAAGGAGGACTGGTATGAGAAAAATCTTTACAGCGTTGACCTTTCTAAGGAGAGTGCTTCTTTTCTTGCTACTTGCTGTTCTCATTCCGACTTCAATCGATCGTTGCTCGAACGACGGAAAACGCGGAATCAATGACCATGTTCGCGAAGTTCAAGCCGACGGCTCGTACACCGAAATGATGATCGACCGCTCTTTCTCGATCGACGACGATACGCTAACCGTCGATAAGGCGTACGTCACGCCGAAGCGAATTCTGCTTACCTACACCTATCGGCACCATAATCGCGGTTACAGCTGGTCTTTCCCGGAATCCACATTGAAGTTGATCCTTAGCGACGGACAACAACTCAATTATCAAAGCGGAGGCAGCAGCGGAAGAAGCTGGGGGCAACGAGGTCAGATCAGCTTCTTACTGCCTAAAGACCCCATCGAAAAGGCAAAGCTCGTATACGACTGGTACGATCGACATGCGGAGCTCGACATCCCCTTGACGAAAGCGGGGAGCGAACAATGAACAAAAAAACGGTTTTCGCGATCGTCGAATGGGCGCTGATCGCCCTGCTCGTCTGGTTGGTATTCCGAGAACAGGCTTTTCCTGTCCTGATCGGAAGCTCAAGTCCAGAGAAGGCATTCCGCCAATCGGAAAGCACCTATCACTACGGTCCATCGACGATTTTACGCAAAGTCGAAGTACCCGGGGACGATCGCCAGGTCATTTTCCTAAGCAAATATAAAGACTGGTTTTCCGCCCATTCCGTGATCAAAGGAAGAATAGGCTGGCGACCCGGCGGCGGCGTCGCGGGTGTCAAGATTAAACCCGACAAGCCTCTCACGTATAGTTGGGAAGGACACGGCATCAAGGATGGCCGCATGCTTCTCAAATTTTACGGTTACGTGCCCGATGACAGAATTTCGACCGTCGAGCTGCTTAAGACGGACGTGGAGACTGGAAAAGCGGCTCCGCTTATGGAAAAATTGAATGCCGACCGCATGTTCCTATTCCGGTGGGAAGAAGAAAGCAGCCGCTGGGAATGGAGCGCAATTCGAGGCTTGGACAGCAACGGCCAAGTTGTCTATGAGCAAAAATTGAACTGACCCTTCTGAAACCGGAAAGGAGCTTATTTGGAATGATCCTTCGACCGACGCAAGAAGAATACAACGAACATTTTCACGGATACGTCCAGCTTGTTCCCGAAGGCGATATCGAAGAGACGCTGGCGCGCTCGCTAAACAACACGCTCGCGGTTCTCTCCCCTCTGTCCGAAGTGCAAGCGAGCTTTCGCTACGCGCCGGGCAAGTGGAGCATCAAACAAGTGCTCGGACATATTACGGACAACGAGAGGGTCATGGCATACCGGCTTCTCCGAATCGCGCGCGGAGACCGTACGCCTCTGGCGAGCTACAACCAAGACGAGTTGGTGGCGGGAGCGAACTTCGACGCGTGCGCGTTCGGACTGCTGCTCGAAGATTACGCTCTCGTTCGCAAGTCGACGTTGACGCTGCTTCAAGGTCTTCCCGCCGAGGCTTGGTCGAGAAGCGGCATCGTGAACGGCAACGAATCGACGGTCAGGGCTTGGGCGTACATCATAGCCGGCCATGAACTTCACCACATGAAAGTGCTGGAAGAGAGATATTTGAATCTCATCCGCTAGCAACGATGAAGTTAACGCGAGGCTTATTGCGTTATAACTCCTACGTCCGCTGTCGCCGCAATAGTGCTGTCGCTCAGACAAACTGCAAAAGTGCATGTTGATTCATCCCAAATCGGCAAAACGGCTCAACAACCTGCACTCACTACAGTTTGTTAAGATAAAATAGCTCACTTTACGAGAAACCCGGCAAACAAACTGCATTTTCGCAGGTTGTTCACTCCATTTCGAAAAATTAGCCTAACAAACTGCATATTTGCAGGTTGTAACGCGCTTCAGGACATACACGGTAATACGTGAACCGCCTACGGGAGAAAACGAGCTTCATCCCTTAGTAGTTACGGACTTTCTCGACAGCCGAAGAAGACCGATATCCCTGTCGATCAGGGGTATCGGTCTTCTCTGCGTTATTGGCCGAACGCTTCCGCGATGAGCCTGTACGACTCGACCCGCTTGCCGAAGTCGTGAATATGCGAGACGATCATCAGCTCGTCCAGATGCATCCGGTCGGCGTAACGCTTCAGCCCTTCCTTCACTTGACCCGGCGTGCCGACGAACCGTCTAGCGCGCATCTGCTCGATCAATTGCCGCTCCATCGGCGAGTACGGATAATCGACCGCGGTCTGCACCGACGGCAAGTAACCGAGCTCTTGTCCGCTCAGCAGCTTCAAGAAGAACAACTCGTTGCTCTTGGCCATCTGCTGGGCCTCCTCGGCCGTCTCGGAGCAGATCGCCATGACGGCGGCCAGCGCTCTCGGCTTCGGCTCGTGCGCCGACGGCTTGAAATACGCGTGGTACAGATGAAGCGGCTCGTCACCCGCCGCGCCGAAGAACTGGGCGAAAGCATACGCCCTTCCTTGCTGGGCGGCGATCCTGGCCGTGCCGTCGCTCGAACCGAGCAGCCATAGCTCCGGCGCTTCTTCCGTCTCCGGATAAGCCCGAAGGCTCGCGAACCGGTGATCCGCCGGCAAGTCGTCGTGCAAGTAGCCGCTTAAGTCGGCCACTTGCTGCGGATACAAGTCGATATCCATTTGCTTATGCTCCTGCAAGGCGCGGGTCGACATCGGGAAGCCGCCGGGAGCCCGACCGAGGCCGACGTCGATGCGCCCCGGATAGAGAGCTTCCAGCAACTTGAAATTCTCCGCTACCTTATAGGCGCTATAATGGGGTAGCATGATGCCGCCCGATCCGACCCGAATGCGCTTCGTATTCGCCGCGATATGGGCGATGAGCACTTCCGGGCTGGACGAGGCAAGCGCCTTGGAGCCGTGGTGCTCGGATAGCCAATACCGGTGATAGCCGAGTTCTTCGGTCGCTTGGGCAAGCGCGACGGTCTCGTTAAGCGCATCTCGCACGGTTCTACCCTCGTTGACGTGCGAATGGTCGAGTACGCTGAGTTTCATGGAATCCGCCTTTCTCAACACAAAAAGCCCGCAAGTAGCGGGCTTCAAGTTCGTGCTTAGCGTTTGTTGAAGGTGTCCGTCAGAACCGGAACGATCTGCGCTTTGCGGGATACGACGCCCTTCAGGACGGCCGTATTATTGGAGAGCTTGACGTTGTAAGCGGCTTCGACGGCGTCGGATGCGCGTCCGAGCGCAAGGCCGACGGAATCGTTGTTCAAGATGTCGGTGACGACGAACAGGAACAGGTCGAGGCCTTTCTCGTTAATGATGTTCGTCAATGCGTCTTCGATCTCCGCTTGCTTGGACAGTACGTCGTTCACGTCGACCGCGTTCACTTGCGCGATCTCGACTTTGGAGCCGCCCATCGTGAATTCTTTGGCATCAAGGGAGATCAGTTGAGCGACCGTCTTGTCGCTCAGGTCCGCTCCCGCCTTCAGCATGTTAAGGCCGTAGACGTCCGCGTCCACGCCTGCGATTGCCGCAAGCTCGCGGGCAGCCGCGACGTCTTGCGCCGTACAAGTCGGGGATTTGAACAGAAGCGAGTCGGAGACGATCGCGGACAGCATCAGTCCGGCGACGTTCTTCGGCACGGATTTTCCGTTTTCTTTATACAGTTTAAGCAAGATCGTGGCCGTGCAGCCTACCGGCTCCGCGCGGTAGTACAGAGGCGCGCTCGTCTCGAAGTTCGCGATGCGGTGGTGGTCGATGACTTCCAGAACCGTCACTTGATCGATATCGGAAGCGCTTTGTTGGCGCTCGTTGTGGTCGACGAGAATAACGCTTTTCGTTTCGTTCGCGACCGTCTCGACGAGACGCGGCGCGTCGAAGCCGAACTGGGTAAGCGCGTATTGCGTTTCGCCGCTGACGGCGCCGAGACGGACCGCTTCCACTTCTTCTCCGAGCTGCGTTTTCAAGTCCGCGTAAGCGATAGCCGAACAAATCGTATCCGTATCCGGATTTTTATGGCCGAAAATCAATACTTTGCTCATGATCTTGCTCCTCATCATATATATTGGCAAGCAAAGACGCCTAGCGCGTCAAGGGACGCGGAAGCAGCTTTGCGGCGGTAACGGTGAGCATAAACAAGACAATAAATTATACTAACCGATATTCCAAGCAAAAGTATAACTCAAATGGAGATCTATAATCAAGGAAATCGACAATCTATTCCGATAGGCTTACGCGAATTGGAATAGAGCCTTCGAGTTCCAGCAGTTGCCGTTTCATCACCAGCCCCCCGCGGTAGCCGGTGAGGGAGCCGCCTTTGCCGACGATCCGGTGGCAAGGGGCGACGACGAGCACCGGGTTGCGTCCGATCGCCGTACCGACGGCGCGCGAAGCCTGCGGCTTGCCGAGCGCGGCCGCGATATCCGCGTAGCTGGCCGTCTTGCCGTACGGGATACGGCTCATCGCTTCCCATACGTCCCGCTGGAACGCCGTCCCCCGCAATGCGAACCGTTGCGTGAACGTCTTTCTTTGCCCGGTGAAATATTGCTTCAGCTCATCTGCGTAGGGGGCGACCGATGTAGGCGCGTTCCGAAGAGCGACGTCCGTGCCGTAGCTTCTTCTCGCCCACTCGCCGAAGTCGTCCCACGGCTCGTCCCAGGAGCCGACGTACACGAGCCCTTCCTCTTCAGTCGACGCGACGACCAGCTTCTTGTCGCCGTCCTCCAAGTAACCCCAATCGATCGGCTGCCCCGCAAGTTCTCTCGTCATCGATTAATCCTCCTCTAATGTCGCGGTTATGACGCTTTGTTCGGCGCGCTTGCGATACTGCGACGGCGTCATCCCCGCGTGCGACGCGAACTGCGTCGAGAAGTGCGAGGCGTTTCCGATGCCGACGGCCAATCCGACTTCCGAGATCGATAGGCTCGATTCGGCGAGCAGTTCCTTCGCCTTCGCCATTCGGATGGCAGCCATATACTCCGTCGGCGATACGCCTTTGATTTTCTTGAACGTCCTTTGAAGATGATACGGGCTCGCATGAAACCGGTCGGCAAGCTGAGATAACGACAACGACTCCGAATAATGCTCGTCGATGTCCGCCGCGATTCGGGCGATCCACTCCTCCGCGGGCAGCTTGCCGCCCTCCGGCTTGCAACGCTTGCACGGCCGGAATCGTTCGGCTACCGCCTGCTCGCTATTCGCGAACACCTTCACGTTGTTCCTCGCCGGCACCCGAGACCGGCACGACGGCCGGCAATAGATGCCGGTCGTCTTGACCGCGTAATAGAACTTGCCGTCGTATTCGGCGTCGCACAGTACGATCGCCCGCCATTGCTCGTCGCTCATGGCCGCCGTCTCGCCCGCGTCTCTCGTCTCATGCGTATCGTACATTGAGAATCACCTCTTCGTACCCCTAGTATAACTGTTCGAATACGCGTATGTTAGATTTCTCGAATGAAAGCGCAAGATCGCCAAAGAATGACCGCCCCCTTATATGGTACAACTAGAGAGGAAGATCGAGAGACCGGGAGGATCACATACGCGATGAACGAGTTGATTATAGAAGTACCGAAGGAATTCGATTTCGAGAAAAATCTGCATTACTTGTCGCGTTCGCCTGACGAAAGCTTGTATCGCATCCAAGACGGCAAGCTGTACAAAGCGATCTTATCGCAAGGGGCGACCCGTCTGTTCGAAGTCGGCGGCGATACGCCGGGCGCTCTCGTCGTCCGTTCATTGGACGAAGACGAGTGGTCGGCCGACGTCGAGAAGGAAATCGCGGAATACGTGAAGGAATGGTTCGATCTGGGATTGGACTTAGCCCCCTTCTACGCGATGGCGGAGGATGATCCGATCTTGAGCGGCGTCGTGCGGCGACTGTACGGCTTACGCAACATGGGCATTCCGGACTTGTTCGAGGCGCTTTGCTGGGGCATTATCGGTCAGCAGATCACGCTATCGTTCGCTTACGCGCTGAAGCGCCGGTTCGTGGAGACGTACGGCACGCGGGTGTCTCGCCGAGGCGTTGACGTCTGGCTGTTCCCGGCGCCGGGGCGGATCGCGGAACTGGACGTCGCCGAGCTGGCGGCGCTGAAGCTGACCGGCCGCAAAGCCGAGTATTTGATCGGCGTCGCTCGCTTAATCGTCGACGGCGACATCGGCAAGGCTTCGTTGCTCGAATCGGCAAGCTTCCAAGCCGCGGAGAAACGGCTCGTCGCGATTCGCGGCATCGGACCTTGGACGGCTAATTACGTGCTTATGCGCTGCCTCCGCTACCCTTCCGCGTTCCCGATCGACGACGTAGGCTTGCATAATGCTATCAAGGCGGTGCTCGGCTTACAAGAAAAGCCAACCGTCGCCCGGATAAGGGAGCTGGCGGTTGGCTGGCATGGCTGGGAAGCTTATGCGACTTTCTATCTGTGGCGCGTGCTGTACTGACTTCGGAAGCCCGGCTCGTGCCCGGCTTACCCCAGCTCCGCTAAATAACGGCCGTAGCCTTCTTCCTCGAGCTTCTCCTTCGGAATGAAGCGCAACGAAGCCGAGTTGATGCAATAGCGGAGACCGCCTTGATCCTTCGGTCCGTCGTCGAACACGTGGCCGAGATGCGAGTCCGCTTCGCGGCTGCGCACTTCGACGCGGAACATGCCGTGCGAGAAGTCCTGATGCTCCTGAACGCTGCCGCCGTGCAGCGGTTTCGTGAAGCTCGGCCAGCCGCAGCCGGAATCGAACTTATCGCGGGAGCTGAACAACGGCTCGCCCGAGACGATGTCGACGTACAAGCCTTCACCCTTGTAGTCGTGGAACTCGTTGCGGAACGGCGGTTCGGTCGCGCTATTCTGCGTCACCTCGAATTGCATCGGGGTCAGCCGCTTACGCAGCTCTTCCTTGTCCTTCGCCGTGTTCCAATGTCTCTCGATGAAGGCGTCTCTTCCCGAGCCTTGGCGGTAGTACTTGTAACGCAGAGGATTCTTATTATGGTAATCCTGATGGTACTCTTCCGCCGGATAGAAGACGGAAGCCGGAACGATCTCGACGGCGATCGGTTTATCGCCGAACCGGCCGCTCGCTTGCAGCTCCTCTTTGGAAGCTTCCGCTTCGGCCCGCTGTTCGTCGTTATGGTAGAAAATCGCCGGCCTGTATGAAGAACCGCGATCATGGAATTGTCCTTCAGCGTCCGTCGGATCGACGGATTTCCAGAATATATCGAGTAACTTACGATAAGGAAAAAGGCCGGGATCGAACGCGATCTGCACCGCTTCCGCGTGTCCCGTCGTTTCGGAGCACACCTCCTCGTACGTCGGGTTTTCCGTGTGTCCTCCCGTATAGCCCGATACGACGCCCAATATGCCGGGCAGCTCCTCGAACGGCGTCACCATGCACCAGAAACAACCCCCTGCGAAAGTCGCGAGCTGCGACGAATGAGAATCAGCCATCTTCAATCTCCTCCCCGTTATTGCCGGATATTCGTTTCTATCGCAATTGTAATTCATTCCCGCTTCTATACCAAATCCGTCTGTATTTCTTTCCCGGAAAAGCGTTACGGAACGCAATTATCGTATATGATAGCACTATATACTCGAAAGGATCTTCGACCGACAGGAGGTATCCCTCATGGGCTTTAGCGAAAAAGAATGGAGATGCGCCGACGGCACCACGATGTACGCTTGCGAATGGCTACCGGAAGGAGGCAAGGGCGACGTCCCGGCCGTCATCGGGATCGTTCACGGAATGGGCGAGCACATGGGACGTTACGTTCACGTTGCCGAGATGCTGAACGCCTCCGGTTACGCGGTGCTCGGCTTCGATCAGAGAGGTCACGGCAACACCGCCGGCAAACGAGGGCACGTGCCGCAGTACGCGGACTTGCTCGAAGGCGTCGACAAGCTCTTGGCGGAAGCCCGCTCCCGCTTCCCCGGCGTCCCGTTGTTCCTATACGGCCATAGCATGGGTGGCAACGTCACGCTCAATTACTTGCTTCGCTGCAAGCCGGACATCGCCGGAGCGATCGTGTCCGGCCCTTGGCTGAAGCTGGCGTTCAAGCCCCCTTCCCTACAAGCCGTCATCGGGAAGGTGATCGAGAAGATATATCCGAGTTACACGAACAACCGCCCGATCAACGCCGCCAATCTGACGACGGATCCGGTCATGGTGGAACGTTACGTGACGGATAAACTCGGCCACGGCAACATCACCGCACGGTTCTTCTTCGGCGTGCAGGCGGCCGGTCTCTGGGCGCTCGAGCATGCGAGCGAACTGGCAGTCCCGACTCTGCTCATGCACGGCGGTGACGACAAAGTGACTTCGCTGCCGGCGAGCAAACGATTCGCGGAATCCGCTCCGCCGAAGCTCGTCACTTGGATCGATTGGCCGGGCTACAAACACGAGATCCACAACGAGACGGGACGCGAGGACGTGTTCGAGGCCGTGCGGGGTTGGCTGGCGGATAGACTTCCCGCGAGAGCCGAACCGGCAAACGCGAACGCGGACGAAGAATCCGCGGTCTAGTCTTTAAGAAAAAGCCCTTCGCCGGCCCGCGACGTTCGCGGGTTAGCGGAGGGCTTTTTACGATGAGCATCG
Source organism: Cohnella suwonensis (assembly GCF_042655365.1). Lineage (NCBI taxonomy): Bacteria > Bacillati > Bacillota > Bacilli > Caryophanales > Paenibacillaceae > Cohnella > Cohnella suwonensis. The sequence continues at coordinate 37,057 of NZ_JBHSMH010000120.1, forward strand.
TTCAACATCAGTTGGGCTTATTTACCTTATAGAATGATTGCAGCAGCGGCACGAGGCCGAGCGGATTTCTACGCAAGTCCTTCGCGCTGAAGAAAATATCTCCCTTGACCTCGAACAGCTTCCTGTTGTATACGAGTTGATCGATGATTTCCTGCGCCGATCCCCAGCCGGTCTCGGTCGTTCCGAGTTTGTACGGAGCATGGCCGATATACAGCTTCACGTCCGTACCCCGCACTTCGTTCGCCCACCAATCGACGAGCGTATCGTACTTCGCGACCTTGAACGAGAGACTCCAATAAATCTGCGGGACGACGTAATCGACCCATCCTTGACGAATCCACGTGCGGACGTCGGCGCCCATGCTATCGTACGCGGTCACGCTGGCCGTCGTATTCGATCCCGTAGGGTCTTGGGATTGGTTCCTCCAGACGCCGAACGGGCTAATGCCGAACTGAACGCCGGGCTTCGTCTTGTGGATCGCCTGATCGAGATCGCGAACGAAAGCGTTGATGTTGCCGCGTCTCCATTCTTCCTTCGTCGCGATCCCGACTGCGTTATAAGCCGCGAAGGTCGCTTCGTCCTCGAACGCGCCGCTTGAAGGATAGAAATAATCGTCGAGATGCACGCCGTCGATCTCGTACCCTTTTACCGTCTCCATGATGGCGTCGATGATATGCTTCCGTGCTTCCGGAATGCCCGGATTGATGTACATCTTCGGACTGTCCGCATTGCCCGTCTGCACGATCCAATCCGGATGCTGGACGGCCACGTGGTTCGGCGCGAGCGCCTCAGTCTTCTCCCCGGTATTCGCGCGGAACGGATTAAACCAAGCATGGAACGCCATGCCGCGCTTATGCGTCTCTTCGATCATGAACGCGAGCGGATCGTAATCCGGCGCTTGCCCTTGCGTACCCGTCAAATACTTGGACCACGGCACGAGCTCGGACGGATACAAGCTGTCGGCGGCCGACCTCACCTGAACGAACACCGCGTTGATCCCCATCGCCTGAAGCTCGTCGAGCATTTGGGCATACTCTTGTTGTTGGCGCGCGGAATCCCCGTACGACGCTTTCGAAGGCCAATCCAGATTATAGACGGTCGACACCCATGCGCCCTTGAGCGAATCGTCCGCCAGCCCTTCCGGGGACTGCAGCTTGATTGTCCTCGCGGACTGGTACCACGTGACGGCGACATTAAGCTGATCGCTCACGAAACGCAGAGGAACCATCGTTCGGCCGTTCACCGATTGAACGGAATAGTCGAGCGCGACTTTCGCCCCGTTCACGGTCGCGTATTTCTGCCCTGCTTTCAGCAGAATCGTCGTGCCGGATTTCTTGATGGTAGCCGTCTTCGTCTTCTGCGTCCAAGAGACGGACGCCTTCAGATTCTGACCGATGACGCTGATCGGCACCATCGTCACGTTGACTTTCGGAACGATATACGGCGGAACGTCGGACACGATCTTCTTCCCGTCCAAATAAATCGTAATAGTGGAAGGCGTTGCGGCTTGAACCGCGGGAACTCCTAGAGATGCGATGATCATCGCGAACGAGAGCAACAGGAACAAATTTCGGCGAATAGCGCGTTTCAACAATAAAACCTCCAAGCGTCTAATCCTGGCGCGATGAAGCGCTGCATGGAGTTAGACGCCTTGGAGGCGGATAGGTTGCAGATAGCGGCCGAAGATAGGCCTTATGTCTTACAGAGGATGTTCAAAAAATCCGCTTAAGGAATAAATTGCTGCGTGATCTTCGTGATCTTGCCGTTCTCGATCTCGAGATGATAAGGATAGTCCTTCATATTCATCTCGGCATCGTCCGCGAACAGGGAGACGAACTTGTTCAGGTCGATCTTCTCGTTCCAATTCACCGTCGCTTCTTCGACGTTGCCGGTGCGGTTGTAAATCTGCATGGTGACTTCGGCATTCGGCGATACGGGCAGCTTCGCGATCGCGTTATCGTCGTTCACGATGTAATAGCCGTCCGGCACTTCGGTCAGCCCCGAGTCGGGTTCCCGTTCCATGAACACCTTGTTCGCTTCTTCGCCTTCGTACCAAGAGACGTAATCGGCGTCGATATACAGCGTGCCGTTCTCCTCGTAGATGCGGTCGACGTAGGCGACTTGCGTGTCCGGAGCCTTCGGTACCGGCATGTAGTCTTGCGTGTTCGCTTGAATAAAGCCGAGTGACAGGAACCCGAACAATACGGTGACGAAGCTGATCAGTAGTTTGTTCAACATGACGGGAGTCACTCCTTCGAAGGGCGGCCGTAAGTGCCGCTAGTGCCTATACTCATTAGACGGAGTTCCCCCGAATAAAGTTTCATCTCCGAGGAAGAAAAATTAAATTTTTCTCATTCGAATGAACGTCGTTCCGGCCAAATGCCTTGCAGCTTGCGCAGGAAAATAATTTGCCCGGCATGGTAGGCGTCATGGACGATCAATTGTTGCAGCCAAACGCCGACTTCCCTATGGGGAATCTTCGTCACCAGCTCGTCTTCAGTCATGCCCGCAAGCTTCTCGCGAAGGCCGAGATGAACTTCACTTAATTGGCTGAGGGCCAGCTGCCAATCCTTCTCGGTCGCGGAAGCGACAGCGAACGTATCGTCGTTGGTCACTCCTTCCGGGTACTCTTTCTCCTCGCCCGTCAATCGCTTCAGAAGTCGCTCCTTATAAAAGACGAGGTGATGAAGCGTTTCCCAAATCGTGTTGACGTGATTGCCGTCCGGTCTCCACGATGCTTGCTTCGCCGTGACGTCCCGCAGGGCGTCGGCCAGCGGCGGATACCACTCTTCCTTATCGTATGCGGTATCCCAGCCGTTCAGGAGCCATTCCCGTTTTTTCATTTTCCATTTCCTCCTCGAGTAACATGTAACCACCAAAGTTATATTAAATCGTTACATTCGGATTGTAGCATCGTTCCCGTCGTAGATCAAGTAACTAGCTAAACATTATTTAAACTGTTACAATGGAAAGCAAATCGAAGGAGGTGCGCGTCATGTTATGGGATGATTTCCTCAATTCGGTTCATCGCGACTGGCGCGGCGACGGGACGGCGAAAGACCGGCTCGACGACGAAGCCTGGTTCCGCGAATGGATCGAATACGAGCGCCTGAACCCCGAACGCCTACCGAACGGGAAAGAAATGGCGTCTTTAAAAAAATTGCGGGAGCTGCTCCAACGGATGGCGGAAGCTTTCGCCGCGGGAGCTCCCTTGTCCGCTGCCGACCTCGACGCGCTGAACGCCGCGATGGCGGAAGGCGCCGTCATTCGCCAGGTGACGAGCGACGGGACAAGCTACAAGCTGACCCACGTCGCCGTCGGCCGCGACTGGCGCGGCATCGAAGCCATCATCGCCGCTTCCTTCGCGGAGACGATGGCGGAAGGCGACCCTTCCCGCATTCGGATCTGCGACAACCCGAACTGCCGCTGGGTGTACCACGACGACACGCGCAACCGGTCCAAGCGGTACTGCGACGATAAGTTGTGCGGGAACTTGATGAAGGTCCGTCGCTTCCGCGCGCGGCAAAAAGCCGAGCAAGACGCTTCCCGTTCGGGGGATTGACGTCGGCTCGGCTATTATTCAAGCAATCTAAGCTTCGGCCAGACCTCCAGCCACTTCTTCTCTCGCACCCTGCGAAGGAACGCGTTCCGATCGCGGAAGCCAGGACTCTGCCGGACGGCCAGCCCGAACAGATCTTCCAATCCGTATGGCGACACGATCCGATTTTCGCGTCCGTCATCCGTTAGCGAGATGCCGACGGCCGTCGCCGTTTCCGGCCAACCTCTCATCGCCTCTTCCACCGAAGCGTAAGGTGCTTCTCCGTTCCGACTGTGCATCCTCGCTTGATTTTTCACCGACCACCGGTATTCCGGCACGAGCTCCCGCAATCGCTGCTCGAAGCTCTTCTCCGTACTCTCCTCTAGATCGGACAAATCGTAGAACAGGACGTCGACATCGTTCAGCGCCGTCTGCTCGGCGTAACCGTGAAGCGTGTCCCATACGCGGTTGCGAACGTAGCCTGCCGCTATCGTCCATTGCGGCAAGCCTAGAGAGCGAACAGCTTCGAGATCCTTCATTAGATCGGGCATGCCGGTCATGATTTCCAGCAAACGCTTGTCGGACATCCGCTGTCGCTCCTTCATTGGAGGCTTATGGTTAGGGCGTCGTCCAATAATAGGACAAATACGTTGTTTCCAGTTGGAATCCGCGTTTCTCATACAGTCGACGAGCTTTCATATTATCGTTCGCCGTCTCTAAGGCAAGCCCCTTCGCCCCTGTCGTTCGCGCGTAATCTTCCGCTGCTTGCATCAACAGATGCGAAACTCCCCGTCCCCGGTAGCTTTCCTTGACGAACAGATCGTTCAGCACGAGCGTTTCCTTCATCGAGATCGACGAGAACGTCGGATACAATTGCGTAAAGCCGACGATCTTGCCGCTTCCTTCTTCGCGCGCCGTGAAGACGATCGATTGCCGATGAATCAGCCTATCTCTCAGAAACTTGCGCGCTCCGTCCGGATCCGCCGGTTGTCCGTAAAATTGCCTGTAAGCGTCGAACACGACGGACAACTCGTCCAAATCCCCCATCGTCGCTTGATAGATCGTGATTTCGTTCATCGAATCCTCTCCCTTTTCGCCAAACGTTCTCTCTTGCCGAACGAATTGCGAACATCTAACCTTCGTCGATTGCTACTCCGCTATGACCGTTTGTTTAAAGTTTTCTCTTGCCGTTTCGTTCAATTCTAAGTCCCTTACATATTCTTTGTTAAACAATAATTTTCTGACTCTCTCGCTAGTATCGATCGTATTTCTGTTTTCTTCGATGCTATAGAACTGTTCAAACCATTCTTGCTCTTTCTTTAATTAAATAACTCTTTTCTCTTATCGACGGTTATTCTTGCTTGAAAAATAGTCCGTTCCGGTTCCTATAAACACTTCTCCTACAAAATCGATCAAAGTTAAAAATAGATCGGATATTAGAAGAATACAGATCAACCTCTTTCACTGGGAAGTCGCCGTGCATGAAATAGAGAATCTATAAAAAATAATAAACCAACTAAGATGTTTGGTACTTCATACTTTCCTCTAACTTTCATAATAAATTTCCCTGGTGTTCCTCCAAAAAAAGAGATCATGATAGTAAGTAAAATACGAATAAACGAATATCCAATATATAATATATGGAATTGTACTCCCCAAATTAATAGATATTTTTACTGATAAATTATAGAGAAAGATTATTGGAATAAACGGGATGATTTCTAGTATTTGAATGAATACTCGATTCCAAAAATCCTATATAATTTTTATCTTTTGGTACTGAATGCATGTGCGGTTCCAATTGATGTTGTACTCCTCTTAGTTAATTGTGTTGTTTTTCACTTCTATCTTCCTTCAAATTCATCTGATAATATTTCATTTCTTCTACTCCAACATGGTGTTATCAGATGTCGACGACTTCATTGTGTTACTCACACTTTCGCTGCTTTTATATATTCCTTAAATAATCAGGAAGTCTTAACATGAAGCGTTCACTATCTCTATTAAATAGATATTGTTCGTATAGTTCATGTGCATCTCTTGTCCCTAGTAATCCCATTAAATCTTTAAATCGATCTGATTTTGTTATTACTTCAATTAGTATCTTGCCAAGTCCTTGCCCCCTGTATTCCTCATGAATATAGACATCACAAAGCCAGTACATTGTCGCATCATCCGTGACAAGCCTAGCAAAACCAACCTGCTTTTCTTCTTTATATATTCCAAAACATACTGAAGAATCTATAGATTTCTCAATTCTTTCATCAGATCTCTTGTTTGCCCAATAACTTCTAGCAAGAAAGCCCTTAATCGTAGGGAGATCCAGTATTTCTTTGTTATCACTAATAAGATAGTCTCCGTATATGAAATTCATTGATCTAGCTCCTATCATAATGTTTATGCAAAAAGTGTCTTCATTAAAGGTCTAGATGGATGTCCGATCAGTAAGACGATATAGAAGCCAAGCTCTTTACATCTATTTAGCCCCTCATATATTAGTTGTTTTCCGATACCTTGTTTTTGATAGTCAGGTTTGACTGCAATCGGTGCTAATACGATTACCTCATGCAGATTATTGTCATCAACAACTTCTGCTTTACTTAGTAATAAATGTCCTACTATTTCCCCATCTAACTCAGCGACAATTGAGAGTTGCGGAACAAAATTAGGGGTATTCCTTATTCTTTCAACTAATGTTGCTTCGTCTTCTCGGTTTCCAAAAGCAACCCAATTAACATCGTGGACTTGAGTATGGTCACTTTCAATTTCTGATCGAATGATTATAGACATTTGGCACTCCTATCTTTGTCTTCAAATTTGTTTTCGCCCTGCATTAATTTCAACTAACGTTCATGTGTTCACGACGTCCCACCACCTTAAGCCCGAAGGGCGGCCGCGACGCGGTTAGGTGGTGCGGATGTATCGGCTGACTCTGCTTCCCTGCTGCTGCCAATTGCATCCCTCAATCAACATCTAACTCCTGCCGGATCAAGGGCCGAATGGCCCGAAGCGTGAACATGGTGTTAGACGAAGTTCTTGGCTTCTTTGAATCCACTAAACTGAAATTCTGTCGCCCTTCGTTGTTGGTTGTGAAATTACTAAAAATTCAATTGCAGAATCTGTATTATTATAAACCTGATGTGGGGTTGTTGGTGGGACTTCCAATCCTTCTTGTTGATTTACTTCGTAGAACTTTCCATTCATCTCAATCGTTACCGTACCTAAAAGAACAAAAAAGAATTGTCTAGATCGATTATGATAATGTCTAGTCTCCTCTGTCCATGGAGGCATTCTTTCATGAATAATACTTAAAGACTCTTCCTTTAAAAGATGCCATCCATCACAACTCGTTCCCCAAACATAATGTTCTGCTGTTTCCTTACTTATCTTCATAGTTAATATGAGATCCCTTCATGATTTCAAATAATAAAACTGTCTTGCTCCGTCGCTGGTATTCGCGACGTTCACAAAAATTAGTTTATTCTAACCCACTAGTCATTTAACAAACTTCATTTCCTCTGAAGAAAGAATCATCACATAATGTGTTCAAAAGGTTTTGTTTGTTTCTCAGGAATTTCGTCTAACGTTCAAGTGTATACGACGTCCCACCACCTTAAGCCCGAAAGGCGGCCGCGATGCGGTTGGTGGTGCGGATGTGTCCGGTTGAATCCACTTCCCTGCTGCTGCCAATTGCATCTTCGAACCCTCATCTAACTCATGCCGGACCGAGGGCCGAATGGCCCGAAGCGTGAACATGGTGTTATTTGAAGTTATCTGTCCTCTTCGAGTGGCCTAGAATTGATGTTCTGATCTTGTACAATAACCATGTTATAATAATTGATTCTTTTGGCTTGTGAGTAGAGATCTTATTAATATATTCAAAATCTTCTTTACTTACATCTAATTTAAGAACCGGCTTGGTTTCTTGTCTACTTATCCATTCGTCAAAATGGACTCGAGTTTTATTGGTTTGTTCAAATGATTCTGATAATAAAAAATAGATCACTCCAGTTGTCCAAGGATCCTTATCTAAGGTCTTCTTCGTTAATGAAAAGAAATAATATTTCTTATTGTTCAATGCTTTAAAGCATCCATTCCTAAAATTATTGACTACTTTACTTCGATCTAATATAGCGTAGAAAATCGGCCATATGCCATCTTTAGTGGCAAAAATGGCATTTACATATTCACCGTTAAATAAAGTTTGCTTTCTGGTTTCAAATAATTCGATATCCTTGATATTTGAGCCATGAGCTACAAAGTTCTTCTCTTGAATAAGGTAATCGATGAAACGGTATTTAGGAAAATCATATTGATAATTTATTACTCCATTATTCTGAATAGCTCTAATATACAAATCTTCAAAATCATTGAGTTCTTCATTGGAAAAAGATGGATTAGACCTCCGATAGAATAGAAGATTCAAAATAAAAGAAATCATTGAAGTTCTCCCCTATCTTTTTGCTTCACAGGTAATTTCAGCTAACGTTCGTGCATTCACGACGTCCCACCACCTTAAGCCCCAAAGGGGCGGCCGCGATGCGGTTAGGTGGTGCGAATGTGTCCGGCTGATCCCGCTTCCCTGCTGCTGCCAATTACTTCTCCGAAAATACATCTAACTCCTGCCGGACCGAGGGCCGAATGGCCCGAAGCGTGAACATTGTGTTAGATGATGTATATGCCTTCCTGAGATACCCCAAGTTCATTGATTAATTACTTCGAACTTAAAATTATTACCTATTTCTTCATTCTTTCCATAACATCCATTAAGACTATACTCAATTCCTCTTTCGGACTTTCTGGTTATGAGTGATTTACATGCTGTAGATCTTATATTGCTTGTTCCATATTTATCTTTAGAGTTGTCATATCGGAACTTAATTTCTTTCCCATTAAAATGAAAATCAAAAAATAATGGATCTCCTTCAATTGTAATTCGAGTAATTCTAATTTTATCTTTGTTGTTTTGTAAAATGTTCTGGTTAAATTCTTCAAGCCTTTTAGTATTCGTTATTTTTCCATGCAGATCTACAATATCACCATGATCAACAGCTGTTTCATAATTATAAGGCTTTGAATTACCACATCCAGATAAATAGATTATTGAAAATAATGCCAAGACAATTATGCGGCTTCTCATGAATTGCCCTCCGCTCTTGCATATATTTCAGAATCCCATCTCTTTATCTATAATCTGCAAACAGTGATCTCTAAAGATTATTTCTTTTACTCTTCCCCATTGTAATTTGTCTAGACCACATCGAATTTCTGGCATTGCTAATTTATTTAAACTGGTCGGCCCTGCCATTGAGATCTCGTTAATCCGAAGCCTTCTTTATTTATATAAGGAACCGGCGATTGGCACTACTGGGTTAATAGGATATACTTCACCTTAGAAAAAAACTATAAAAATTTTTCTCTGATGTCATTTCTCATACAAAGAAAACACGAGGTGTACTTATGGATAGAAGACTAGTTTACTTTAGCCTTTCCTTAATGTGTATTATTTTCTGTATACTTATAGTTTTGCTCTTTAGTGAAATGCCGTTCATAAGAGGATTAGTTGGGGATGTTATTATTGTAGTTTTTATATATTATTTTATTATGACTCTGAAAGATTTTAGTTCGATTTATGTTGTAATCTTTACTCTTGTATTGGCTTTAATCACAGAAGTGCTGCAGTATTTTCACTTTGCTTCAATTCTAGGTCTTCAACACAATAAAATTGCACAGCTAGTAATTGGTTCTATATTCGACCCTATGGATATGATTGCATATACAATTGGAGGTATTGTTGCTTTCATCATCGATACGAAAATAATTAAGAAGCCGAAAAATACCCATTTCCGCACGTACTAAGAATGCAGCAAGGATCAATTGAGTTGTACAATAAGTGCAATTATGGAGAGAGACCTCCCTACACGGGGTCTTTCTTTTAGTTTTCCCCCTACGGGGAAACATCAATCCAAGAAGTTATACTTCCCACGGCTCAGTGAAGAAATAAAAGGAGCTCCGCATATAACCACCGCGGTTTGCATCCGCAGTAATACAATGAGCCAGGTAGTATTCCTCAGGCGTAGTAAATAAGTTTTTCTTGATTTCTATTAACTCCATTGAATTCACTCCATCATAGTATTTACAGGGATTTCACCTAACGTATTATTTACGATCCAACTTTTCCGAAATCTCTTTCAGTACCGACAATATATTATTTAGTGCGATTAGGATGAAACCAAGAAGCACGTAGGACACGATCTCTTGGGTGAAAAACGCAATGACGCCGAGTATTCCGGCATATAGCACATACATATATAATTTCATGAGTTCACCTTTTCTTTCTTAAACAAGATTAAGGGGATAAGGTAAAGAGTAAATCCATGTTAACAAAAGCGACTTAACGATAGAATCCCTGCGACGATAATCTTTACTGATTCTTCTCGGGGATTTTCCTCGGCCAACACCGCCAGCGCCCTCGAGGTCTAATCGTTTGGGGGACCGGGATTGTCAGCCGAAATCGGCGCCCGGAAGAAGTTTTCCTTCGGAATGGCGTCTCCCGCCATTCTTCTTAGCATGGCCAACTGTCCGACGTGCGTCATCGCATCGGCGAGCGGCCCTTGAAGCAATTGCTCAGCGATACGTCCTCCGTCGTTCGGTAAGCCGCATTCTTGAATAAGACGGTCCAATCGGTCCAATTCGGCTAGAAAAAAGGAGACTTCATCGGACCAAGTTCCGCGCTTCTTCGCCGGTTGCACGTCCGAACAGATCACGGATTGCGCATATCGAATGACGTCCGACATGTGCGATAGAATATCGATTGGCGACCGAACACCGAATCCCGCTTCATAATCCGCATAATGCTCCGGCGCATCCAAGATCGCTTTCGAACCCCGATAACGGAGCGTCGCGATAAAATGGCGCAGCAAGCTCAAATCACTCATGTCCTTCTCTCCTTAAGCTAGGTGATGAACTGATGAATGGTTCGGTAAAGCCGATACTTCTCCGTACTTCGGATGTCGTGACCGGATCTCCTTAGGGCTTCAATTCTTCGTTTTGCAACAACCGATCCTCTTGCATCCCTCTGTGGACGAGCAGTCTTCTGTTTCGATTCGATCATCGGCTGCCGCTTCCTTCTATCATCGCGTATTATTCCGCTAGAAAATACTGAACGATTCCGACGGTCACGAGAAAGACGACGAGATAGATGGCCGTCCGTATTAGAAATCGTCTCAAGCCGGACTTCTTGTCCTTCCTCACCTTGTCTTTGATCGCCTGCTTGATTGCTTGAACCTGTTCAGGACTCATCGCGCGCGTCGGGATTAAATGAACGGAATTATGAGCGAGGAAGAGGACGACGAACTTCGGCAAGGTAAGGGCTCTTACCAGATCGGACCATAACAATCGTTGGGTGGTCGATTCCGACTCCATATAGATATCATTCTCCGAAAAGGTGTATCTTCTCTCTTCCTGAACGAACTTGCTTTCGAAAGATTTCTTCGAGCCCGATAACAGACTATATATCAATACGATCATCATAATAAACACGAAAATCGCCATTGGCGTATATCCGGAGAACTCGCGCGCCGCGAAGTCCACGGCAATGCGTGTCGTAGCAAGGATAAACAGGACTGCAAAAATCCAAATATACCCTTGTCTTGCGAGGTACGATAAATTCATTTGCATAATGTCTTCGCGCGTTAACTTCACCGTAACCGTGAATTCTTTGACTTCCATGGTGTCGATCCCCTTTACCTCTGTCTATTAAATGATTTTCACGAAGTATCCGATCAAATACGCTGCCGGAATGAGGACGAGCTGGGCCGCCATCGTGCCGAGGAATCGGCTGGTCATGAGCAGGACGTAGATTTTGCCGAGTTGATTGCGTTGTTCTTGATGCGTGAGCGCTTTGTCGGTAATGAGCCTGAGCTGAGGATCGATGAAGATGGTCAATATGATCGTCGCGATGCCGTTAATGATTCCCGATGCCTGCGAGGCCGTCGTGCTGAATTGCGGAAGCAGATGGGCGGCATACAGCGAGGCAAGCACGCCGACCGTGTAAATGGAAGTGACGACGATATGCAGCAGAATGAAGCTTTTGGAGATGCCCAAGTAACGGTACTGGCTGAATTTGAACCGCGGCAACCGTATGTATTTCCTCGATCGCTTGATCTGCGAGAATGTCACGCTGGAGATGAGCTTCGGGATCGAGCCGGTCGCTTCCAATCGATTAATGATTCTGGCGAAAATACCGATGAACGTCGGAAATAGGATGATGGCGAGCAAAGTCCCGACGGAAGAGGCGAGGATGATGATTCTAAGCTGACGAAGAAGTTCGTTATCGGCATGATCTCTTGCGTAATCGACGAACTTGGCCGTTAGCGGCGCTTGGACCATGTTCGCGGTACGCGACACGAGCACGATGATGCCCGTTAGCGACAACGCGACGGCGATTTTGTTCAACCGGACGCCGGCCAGCCGTGCCGAGTAGGATAGCGTCTCCGCGGCGTGAATAATCATCGTCATCGCGAACACGATGATCAGATTGGTACTCATCGAGCGTTCATCTCCACATTCAAGGTACTCTACCAGAAAGAGCGAAGAAGATAGATCGCCGCGGCCCACATGACGACCGCCGACACTTTATTCAAGGATCCAAGCAATCTGCCATTCTTGTCCTTCATGCCGATGAACCTGCCGGCGAGCGCGAGCGAAGCGAACCAAAGCCAGGACACGAGCAGGCAGCCGGCCGTATAGGCGATTCTGACCGAGCCTTTGTAATCCATCGAGCTTGTGCCGATGACGCCGACCGTATCGAGAATCGCATGCGGATTAAGCAAAGAGATCATGGCGGTGAATCCGATCGATCGAGCTAAGCCGAGTTCGCCTGCGTCGGCCGATTGCCGGTCGGATTTGCTTTTCCAGGTGACGAAGCCCATATAAACCAAGAATACGAGGCCGGCGATCAGTAGCGCGGTCTTTACCCAAATGAAACTCATGACGACTAAGGAGACGCCATATACCGCCAACAAGATCAGCAACGTATCGCATAATGACGCCGTGACGACGACGGGGAAAACAGTCGAGAAACGCTTGCCTAACGCGCCTCGCGAGAAAACAAAAAAATTCTGTACCCCGAGCGGCAGAATCAAGCCGATCGCGAGTACGAAGCCATGAAAAAATGCTGGTGCCATATTCGTTCTCCTGTTCAGTCGCCGAGGTGCAACGTTCTTTCCATCTCGATCGATACGATCGTTTCTTTCCTATGATTCTCGATGATTCTCGAGCCGCAAGGGACGAATCCGTTATTGCAGTAGAAGAGTAAAGCTTTCGTATTCGTATTGTGACAATAGAGCTTCATTTTGTCTAGACGGTACTTCTCGCGAGCTAGGGTCATCATCGTTCGCAACAAATAGCGCGCGGCGCCATGGCCGCGATAGGCGTTCGAGACAATGACGTTGCCGAGCCAACAAGAGGATCGCTCCGCATCGACGTCGTATAGATTCGCGTAAGCGACCGGCGTATCGGCCTCTCCGAGGACGACAGTCGGACTATGACGATTTTCCAGCATCGCCACGATCTGATCCGGCGTGAGCGGGTACACGAATCGAGGGCCCATATAGAATAGCTCGTCATCCGAACTCGGGAATGAGCTTATGATAAGCAGATCTTTCTCTTCCATGTCTCGATAAGTAAATGTAGTCATTTCATCTTACCCTCATTCGTGTAAGGAATTTCCCTTCCCACCTGGCCTTGTCGATCTCCTCTTTCCCTCCGACGATGTCCGCGCGAAAACTCCCTTTCCTTTACGTGATGCCAACTAGCAGTTTCACCCAGCCCGCTTCCTTATAAGCGATGTCGATCCCCACTCGGTCGACCGATAATTTAGACACTTGTTTCGTCTTCAAAGACGCGGAGAACGGCTTCTTGAATAAGTACGGCCGGATTTGAATCTCGTGACGGTTGATCCAATGCGCATGAATCTTGCGGCCCTCAACGATCGTCTCGAACCCTTCGCGATACCAAGGATGCTCTTTCTCTTTCGACGCGCCAGGCTCATTCAAGCATATGAACAAGGAGATTTCATCGCATAATCTCAACAAACTCAAATGCTTCAGGATCGCGCTTTTGTCCATAGGGCCAAGCTTAGCGATGATCCGCTCTTGTCTATCTGATTCATGGCGAATGAAAGCCATGCAATCCGGTATTGCGGATTGCCGAAGATGCGTGAACGTAGCGTAGTGCATGCTACACAGCAATGCCGCATAAACGTCCATATGTTCAACTTCGTCCAATCCGAATCGATACAAGATTAGCTTGGGCAGAAGCGGATAATCTTGGAAGGAGAACGGCACCGAATCGCGATCGTTCCAGATCGGCGTTTCATCCAATCGAATCCAGCCTCTATCGTGCTCGCGTATGGCAAGAAGCACGGAATTAGACCATCTTCGATCGACCATAAGATCGTCGCTTAATAACTTCGCGATTTCATAAGATAATTGCGCATGATCATGTTGAGTCGTCATGTAGAAATATTGCTCCGTTTCTCTAACGATCATGAGCGCCTCATCCATGGACGACGGAAGAAGTATGCTCTTACGCAATAGTAGAGGACGCTAATCGCAAGTGCGCCTACCAATGCCAACAACCATTCGTATTCGTATGCCGATCCGAAAGTCGTCTCGCTTTGCAGATAATCCACCTTTTCATAGCTGCTGACGATATCCGGCACTTCGTTCCTAGTCCGAACGTATCCCCTCACGCTCATCGCAACAAAATAACCAACATAACTTAGAGCGCCGATCGCGATCGATTCAATCGCAACTCTGATTCTCACGGCCGAATCCACTCCTTATTCCTTCATGGCTTTAGTCGGATCAGCTTATAGATAAACGTCACGATAACCAATCCGGCGAACCCAAAAATACTGATCATCCAGAAACGAAAATCGTTGTACAACGGCTTCGATTGCAGAGACTGAGCAGTGATTATTAATATCATCAGGACTGTCGTTAGCGTTCGGATCTACATGCACCTCTTCCCGGAATGCCTTCCGAACCGACTGCGTTATCGCTCAAGATAAGCCTTCACCAACTTCTTGGGCGCGATGCTGCTCCACGCTTTCCGAATCAATCCTTGCACTTCCGTACGGTCGGCAAACGGCAGATGGACGTTCAAGTAATTCATATTCGCAAAAGACTCCGGTATGCGGTAGACGTTCGGATCGATATCGGAGTATATGGCTTTGTCTTCCGGAGACGCTTTGATCGTTAACGTGATACCGTCCGGTTGAAAGACCGCGATGATTTTATTCCTTATGCGAAAAGAAGGCTTCCCCCAATGATCCAGTTCGACGGTTTCCGGCAAGGACAAGCAATAATCCCGAATCTCTTGAATCGTTATCATAAGAGAGCCGCCTCTCAACTCAATATAACTCGTCCATTAAGATATAGTAGTTCACTTTGTCCCCATCGACCCGATCGATACCGTAGCATTCCAGAAAATAATCCGAATACTTATTCGTCCCATAATTATGTCTCAAGCTTCTTATCGCTAACGCTACGTCTTGATAACGATCCGCTATTCCCGCTTTGCCTAAATCGATGAACCCGGATAATCGATCTTTGTTAATGAGAATATTAGGGAGGCAATAGTCCCCATGAGCGAATACGAGGTCTTCCGAGCTTGGCCGTGTGCGCTGCAATTCCCGGTAGACTTGCAACGACGTCCAACCTTGATATTCTTCTTCGAAATCGGATTCATCCACCAAGTTTTCATCGATTAACCGATGAGCGACTTCCAGTTTCTTATCGATCGTCTGGCGTAGCGGGCAATCCGCGATGCTTAGCGCATGCAGATCCTTTAGCGCTTCCGCATAGACACGTACAAGTTCGTCGGGCTTCGCCCGCAATCGTTCGTTTGAGCCATCCAGCCCGATGATTTCGGAGATTAATAGGTAATCCATGCTTTGATATTCTTCGTAAAAGAGAACCTCGGGTACCGGCATTTTGTTATGAAGCCAGTCGAGTGCATCTCTTTCCGGCCGCAAAGTCTCATGCCAATTCGACGGGGATACTTTGAGATACGCCGAATAATCTTTTGCGCCAGCTACTCTAAACACCAAGCTGTTCGAATGTCCGATATGATTTTGTTGCAAAGTACATCCTTGCAGCATGTCCTGAAGCCGCGAAGGCAAATTCAACATTTGCACACCATCAATTGATTACCGTCGGGATCTTTGAAATTAAACCACTGGTCATGCTCGATCGCCGTCGTGAAGTTGACTTGCTTGGATCGCATATACTCGAATGCTTCCGCGATGTTATGCGTATTGAAATGGAAGGCCGGCGCCCTGAATACGTGATCCGGCGAATAAATCTTGCTATCCAGCACGATACTCGTTCCATTCATCGGCAACACGTACAAGTGTCCGAACAAGATCTCGCCGTCTGCCGGCAGATTCAAAATATCGCAATACCAGTCGCGGGCTTTCTCGATGTTGCTGACGGGGATAAATACGGTGCCGATTTGATTAAGGATCGGGTTCATGGACGAGTCCTCCTATTATTTTTCCAATATAATTACAAAAGGGGGCTGCTATGCAGACCCCGTATAACATCATTTATTCTGAATAAGTCCGATTCCGTTCCCTACCGGATCTACTAGATAAGCTAAATAAAAATGATCGAATTCCATCTTGTCTCTTACGATCTGCGCTCCGGATTCAACCGACTTGCGTATGGATTCATCGATATCATCCACTTCGATTTGAATCCTGATCCCGTGCGGAAAGTCGTTAGGTCCTTTGGAAATACCGCCATTGATCCCCGGTTTCCCATCGTCCCCGGTCGTAACCGGATAATAGCCCCAGTTAGGCTCCGCGATTCGCCAGCCGAATACCGAGGAATAAAAGGTTGCTGCACGCTCCGGATCTTGACTGCTTAAGTCGAACAAGACAACTCTCCCCACACTACTCGCTCCCCATAATTGGAATTGTCAACCAATTCAATCATACCGAATGTTTGTTCGCATGTAAAGCGGGAGTTTTCTTGAAATAAATCAAAGTCGCATTTTCGTTAAGCATTCTTTGAACGCCCGTCTTTACGTATCCCATTTTCTCGTAGAGGTAACAATTGCGTTCTTCCTCCAGAAGCGTAGCCAGTTCCCAGGTCGTTGCTTGCGGGAACATTCGCTCGGCTTCGATGATCGCCTGTTGCGCGTAACCTTTGCCTTGATGAAGCGGACTTATGAAAATCGGACTGATCCCCTCCTCCGATCGCTTCCCAAAAATGTTCTTTAACTGTAAACTATTCTTCAAATGAAGAGGTGACCTATCATGAGAAAACTACAAGTCGTTAGCAGTTATCTTGTCTTGCTTATTGCCTTCTGCGCAATCGTCTATAGTTTACAAGCTAACAAATCCAAATTGCCCGGCGAAGATACAGACATTGCGGCCCCCGTTGAAACGACCGCAACGCAGCAGCATTCGGAAGAAATTGTACTAGAAGACTTGCTTTATGCGAATCCAACAACCATAAACTATTCGGAGAAGCCGACGGCCATCCTTTTCTTTACTTCTTGGTGTCCTTATTGCAACGAAGATGCGCCTAAAGTCGTTCAGCTGTACAATAAATACAAAGAAGACGTGAACCTGTACGGGGTCAACCTCATCTATCGCGACGATAGGAATGATGTTGAAGCCTATGTGAATGACTACCAAATCAAGTACCCGATCTTAATGGACGAGTCGGGTAGCTTATACGACAAGTACGGCGGATCGGGCTTCCCATCTCTTTATTTCTTCAATGCTGATGGTGAAGTTATCGATCAGATCATCGGGTCGACGGATTTGGAGACGATCGAGGACTCTTTTATTTCTCTTCAAGAGAACTTCAAAGCTTAACTTGGTGCTTCCGGAAAAAGCGACGTGGATAAATACCGCTCGCCCGTATCAGGTAAGATCACGACGATTTTTTTATCGCGATTCTCGGGCCTTCTTGCAAGTTGTAACGCTGCGAACACGGCCGCTCCAGACGATATCCCGACCAGCAGACCTTCGGATCTGGCAAGAAGACGAGCTGTCTCGAACGCATCGTCGTTCCTGACTTGAATGACCTCGTCGACGACCGAGCCGTTATAGTTAGCGGGCACGAATCCGGCGCCAATGCCTTGGATCTTATGAACGCCCTTGTTGCCGCCCGAAAGTACCGGAGAATCGGATGGTTCTACCGCGACGACCTTCATGCCGGGTTTCCTTTGCTTAAGCACTTCGCCGACGCCGGATATCGTCCCGCCAGAGCCCACTCCGGCAACGAAAACATCGACTTCGCCTTCGGTATCTCTCCAGATTTCCTCCGCGGTCGTTCTCCTATGAATGTCGGGATTAGCCGGATTGTTGAATTGTTGCGGGATGAAAGAGTTCGGCAAGGACGCCGCAATCTCTTCGGCTCTTCGGATCGCGCCAGCCATTCCTTCGGCCGCCGGCGTTAATACGAGCTCTGCCCCTAATGCGACAAGCAACTTCCGACGCTCGATGCTGAAGCTGTCCGGCAAGGTGATAATTAACTTGTAACCTAATGCCGCTGCGGCGAAAGCAAGCCCCACCCCCGTATTCCCGCTCGTTGGTTCGATGATGACCGAATCCCGGTCGATAAGTCCCTTCTCTTCGGCGTCTTTAATCATCGCGAAGCCGATTCTGTCTTTGACGCTTCCCGCCGGATTAAAGTATTCCAGCTTTGCGATTATTCTTGATTCGATCTGATGTTGTTTAGCAAAATTAGCAAGTTCCAGTAGTGGCGTATTGCCAATGAGTTCCGTTAGATTTGTGGCAATCCCAGTCAATGAGATCCCTCCGTATCCGTTTCTTATTTTATCTCCGCGTAATCCGTTATGTTTTTCCGAATCCGTTTAAACACGATGACGATATCCCGCGAAGCGCCTTGCGACATGCTCGTATCGAAGCAGGAGACCAATTCCCAGCCTTCGCTGCCGTACTGATTCAATTCGTCTTCGAGCTCCTCTGCATCAACCTTGCCGCCTAGAAAGCCGCCCGTCTTATACTTGATCGTTCGATATTCCCACTGTTCCATTCGATTGTCGCTCCTTTTATTTGGAATAATTCTTTAACAATTCCTCGACGAGGATTCCGTTAATTTTTAACCCTTTGATGTTGCAGTCTGTAAGATCCGCATCCGTTAGATCGCAATTCCGGAATTGCGTGCCGGAAAGATTGCTATTGGTAAAGACGATTGGCGCACGCTCTGTATCGTCTTCCTCCGGCAACACGATTTGATTGAATCTGGCCCCATACAGATGCACATGATCCACATCGATATGACTCAAATTGGCATGTTGAATGCTAGAGCGAGAACCATTGACGTTCGTTAGCTTGAGTCCGCTCATATTGACATCATTTACTTTAAGCTCGCTCATATTCACGTTATTAAAGCTCGACTTCGCAAGGTTTACGTTATCGAAGACCAATTCTTCCGCTCTTACGTCTTTGAATGAGGATCCCGAAATATCCGTCATATTGAAGTTCAATTGTTGGGTATTCAATTCCATTTCAATGCTCCCTTCGAAGATGGATTCTATATTATGGCCAGAGCGGGACTTCGCCGGATATACTATTCTGATTTTCCGGCTGATTCCGCCAATCTCTTCAACTCCTTGTTCCGATCCTCTAAAAACCTTCTCATGTAATTCTTCAGTATCGCCCTTTCGACAATCCATCCAACAAAACCAAGTGGGGCTTCAAAATGTAACGAATCCCGCATTAATGTCTTGCCTTCGAGGGACACAAACTCATGAACATGCCTTAGACTCTTGAACGCGCCTTTCTGCATCTCATCAACGAACAAATAAGGCGCATCGTATTCCGTGATTTTGGAAGTGAGCTTCTGCCTGACCCGGAAATGAGTTGCTTCGAATGTAACCATCTCACCCAGACCGATCGGCCCCGAGGTGACTCCGCTAATCGCTCTTTCTTTCGTATGCTTCCAGACGGTTGCGGTATGTACGTCGATGTCTCTGGCCAAGTCGAAACAGATTTGGATCGATGCAGAGATCTCGATGTGCGTCTGTACGGTAATCAATGGTTCTCCGCCTCTCGAATATAAGAATCGAAAGCCCATCAAGATTCCCTTACAATATCTTCTGGAAGCTCCCGATATCCCGCTTTCTGTCGAACTTATACCCAATCTCCTTAAATAGAGCACATTGGACATAACCGTTCCTCTCGAATAATGACTTACTTCTCGTATTCTCCATACATATCGTTGCTATTAAAGTATGGAAGCCTTGTTTCCTTGCTTCGCCTTCGATAAATGTTAGCGCTTGTTTGCCAATACCTTTACCCAAACAATCCGGCTTTAAGTAAATGGTTACCTCGCCGCTAATATCATAAGCTTGTTTGCTTTTGTATGAAGTGATCAAGACATAACCGTTGATTTGATTTTCATCCAAGATCGCATAAGATTTGAAGCGCGGATTATTATTCATAACGGAAGCTTTGATATGTTCGATATCCAGCTCCTCTGTATGAAAGGATATTGTCGTATTCAAAACATAGTAATTATAGATCTCTCTTATCTCATTTAGATGATATTCTGCTACCTCTTCGAATGTTATCAACCTGATCTCATCCTTATCTAAGAGATCCACTTATATGGTATTATAAACCAGATCTTCAATAATTGCTTTTTAATTATGCACTTCGAGCTATTTGGGAAGAATGACTCCGAGGTGATCTTTAGTGATCGTGAGATTAATGACAACCGTATTATTATTCTTGAATCTCAGCTTCCAGGAACCAATGCTATTTCAAGTGTTCGATATAAGACAAGGCAAGGTCATCGAACAACGTCCTTTAACCCGCGAGCTTGAGGAATCAATCTTATCTCTTCTGAACTCTTCTCCCTCAACGTATGGCGGATTTACAATGAATCCAGCGGACGGCCTCATTCTTCATGTGATCTTCGAGGATCCAATCCGAATGACATCCGACTTCTATCCTGAACCGATCAAGGAGATTTATCTGTTCCTTGAGCCTGACATTCAACCAAAGGCTTTAATTTTCTTACAGGATAAAAGCAGATATAGGGTTGTTGTTTTACATGGAAATAGTGATCAGTTTATTTTGCGAAATAATTTGATAACAGAATAAAGGAAATAATGCCTCTTTATAAGACCCATTGCAGAAAATCAACCCATTCAGCTGCATGCCTTATGCGCATCCACCATCCCGATTTTGTCTCCGTCGAACCATATATCCGGACTCTCCTATTTTCATCAACAGACTCTCCCGGTCTTTATGGCGACCGCATAATCCTCTCGTCCGTTTTCACTGGCTAGAGCGCTGGCTTTATCCCAATCATAGGGAAGCATGACATGTTCAAGTCGCCAATGTTCGCCAGATGTCTTGTGCGCAATCACATATACGGCGTATGGGGAATGGGATTCCATTGCATGCGGGAACGGCAGTTCATCTTTATACGCAGGTAGCCCTACACTCCCGGCATTTACAATGAACTTGCCGTTAGGCAGTTGAATCGTTCTGAACACATGACTATGACCGCAAAAGATATAATTCTGCGGTACATCTTCAAGTTCCATTGCAAGTTGATTCGGTTGCTTATAGCCCACGTTAGATTCATTTACCTCTTCCAATAAATACCGGTTATTGGCTAAGGGGGTGCCATGGCAAAACAAAAGGTTTTCAAATACCCAAGTCTCTTTAAACGATTTAATCCACTCTGTTATTTCGTTATTGATCATCGGTTTTACAAAATTAAAGGTAGCGGAATTGCTTTCATCGCTAAGTAGTATTTGATCGCAGTTCCCCATAATAGATATGATATTTTTGTTTTCCATTAATAGTTTAGCTGTACCTAAAGGGTCAACGGGGCCGAATAAACTATCGCCTAAATTAACTATGGTTGGAATGTCCCGATCCGAAATATCTTTTAACACAGCCTCTAAGGCCATACTGTTACTATGTATGTCTGAAATAATCGCGATCTTTTTAGACATATGCATTGCCCTCCCGGTATGATAAATATTGGAAAAATTGCACAAGGTATTGCATGGCCGGCAGAGGATTCATCGTGCGGTTCAAAAGTTCATAAGCCGATTCTTTGTTGATATGACCGAATCGCGCGCTTAACCATGACCAGAACTGCTCTTCCTTCATTTGGCCTGTCCACAAGTCCCTGCGTATGTTTTCCAATTGCGCCTTCAAAGATTGATAAGTCGTTCCAGCCATTGCGGCAAGCTCTCGCCAAAATGAATCAGACAGGTTCGTAACTAAAACGCCTGCAATATCTAAAACAAGCTGCGGTTTAATCATTGCACTTCCGCCTTATGTCATTCTTTCTAAAAAGGAAAACGATATAAGCAATAACCGCAAGGATGATGACGACATTTATTCGCGTTGGATCAATTGCTCCAATGGATTTAAGCGTGTTATTTATCCGTGCAATACAATAAAAAATCGAAAATGTGATCAAACACACCAATAGATCTTTTATTTTGTTTTCTTCGCTTATGAATATGGCAATGAGCGCAAATAAACAGCCGATCACTAATACGGTATAGATCAACACGCTAACACCTCATTTCCTGGTTATCTACAGATCCACCACTCTCAGGAGCTCATGCCATTTACTCACCGTGTACTTAGGTTGATATTCATTCGTTAGGGATAGACCGTTCCGATTATAAAAACAAAAGTCTATCCCCGCATTCTTGGCACCATGATAATCATCCGTCAAAGAATCTCCGATAAAAAGCACTTCGCTTCTCGATAGTCTAAGTTCGTTGAGAGAGAGATCGAATATTTCTTTCCTTGGCTTCCTCACGCCCGCTTCATCGGATACAATAATCGATTCGAACAGATGATCGATTTTGCCCGCCGCCAATCTTTTCCTTTGGGCCTCCCCGATTCCGTTGGAGATAATGCCAAGCTTGTATTGCGACTTAACGGAATGAAGAACTTCTTCGGCTCCGGTTTCGTATAGGCAAGTATTGCAGAAATAATCCCAGTAGGTATGTGTAAGCTTAACGTGATGAGAATGATTCATGTTCAAGGAATCTCGAAACGAACGAATCAATACGTCGATAATCGACTGATGGGAACCGGTCTTATTGACGAAGTCCATCCAGTGTTTGAAATTATGCTTTAGAAAGGATTGCCAGAACGCTTCCCGCTTCTCTTCATCCTCTACAAACAAATCGTGATCTCGAAGCGTTCGATTCATGGATTCCATTTCGCTCAACGTATAATTCAATAGCGTATTATCCAGGTCGAAAATAATCGCTTTGTACATTGGACCACTCCCTACGCATGAAAGTTCTCATGACATGTTTTACTGCTACTTGATGACGGGGCTTTCCCAACCATCGTAATTACCGCCGACTGCAGCCGCTTTCTTGAGCAGCTCTGTCGTAAATCGATTGATCGTTTGAAGTTCCACCGCGCTCATATTCGATAATACAAGCTGGTAGGGTAACACGGACTCCTCTTGGTGCGTATTTTCCTCAACGAAGGAATACAAATTGTCTGCCGATGCGTGAACACATTGTTATTGGTCGCCCATTAATTTGACAGAGAATTTTCTTTATACCACCTTCTAAGTTGATTAATTTGAGCTTGATGATAGCGGCTATGATCAGCCATATGCCATAAGCCCCAGCGTATGGTTGCTTGCTTTTCATTTTCAAGTCCAAAAGTGACAACTTTAACTAGATCAGCATCTGTTAATTGTGTACATGAATCTTTCAACATTATTAATACACCTTCATATTTAGACATAAGTGTGTTCAAAGACATTCCTTTGACCATCGGGAGCCTATTATTTTCATCTATCATAGGACCATATTGCTCTTTTAATGAATGAGGAAGTGGTTCTCCTTTTATTCTATAAACCCAATTCAGATCAACATACATGATATGTTTTATTAACTGAGCGGTACTATTAAAATTGTTATTAAGTCCCTTGTAATCTACTTCTTCTTGCGACATGCCATCAGTAATAAATTGTAGTCGTTGGCTGTTCTCTTTAATAGCGGAATATAATATTCCCACAATATGTGACATATTTACTTCACCCTGTAAATCGTAAAGCATACTAGCTCATTCTCCTCGCTTCTATTAATAATGGTTGATAATTCACTACAATGATTTATTATCCTTCTCATTACCGTGCTTAAAATTTCCTGTAATTTTAGCCAATACTAATTGGGTTTCTTTAACTAAATACAATTGGCATACCAATTCGAAAGAGTAAAGGGAGCATACTTTGTGGTTGTATGACGTCTTCGCCATTCGTTAAATAGCAGGATTAACGGAATAACCTGTGTAAAAATATAATATGAAATTGTTAGTATTACTAGATTTCGTCCTAATCTAATGTCTGTATGATTCATTAGTTTTTAACTTCTCTTTTTGGTTTTAGCCATATAGTGTTATCGGAGGTACATGGCATCACCGAATAATCACTCAATTCTGCTCTTCAATTTCTATATAAGGCTCTGTATTAAACATTGCTGTTGCAGTTCCTGATTCTAAATCGACTGTTATCCAATCTATAGTATCAGTACCTCCAGTTCCAGGATTAAAAACATGAAAAATCAATTTCCCATTATCTTCATTTTCTAACTCGATATAAGTTATATCTTCAACATATCTGGGTCCGAAGTTCTTTTTTGCCAAAACTTTAGCTGGCGGGCTTTCTTCTGTTCACTAGTTAATTCTATTTGTATATCAATGTCATTATCATTAACTTCTTCAAGACACATGTCCTCCAGAATCTCACAGGTAATCTCTTGGGTCACCGGATTGAGATGATACCATTCCATAACTGTAGTTGTTGCAATACTTGATTGTGTAATAATGTAATTTCCGTTATCGTCTTTCCCAGTAACACTTAATGATGAAACTCTAAGTGATTCTTTATTTAACTTCGATTCAATTAATTCAACTGCTTCACTTTCAGACAACCAAATAAAATGAAAACGAATATTATAAGTATCAACGGCTTCATTTCTGCCTCCATAACTATGATCTTTAAGTATTTGAACATTGTATTTCCGATAACGTTGATGTGTTCACGACGTCCCACCACCTTAAGCCCAAAAGGCGGCCGCGATGCGGTTAGTCGGTGCGGATATGTCCGGCTGAATCTGCTTCCCTGCTGCTGAATTACTCCAGTCGAATCCACTTCCATACTCCTGCCGGACCGAGGGGTGAATGCCCCGAAGCGTCATGGTGTTAGCTGATGTCTATTTTCAATACTTTTTCTTTCCAATTGTTATTTCGCCTTCATGATAATTTTCAATAATTATTCCTATTTCAAAGTTAACAATCCAGGTATCAAAACCAACTGCAATCACATCATCAAAACTTTCAATAATTTTTGACAGTGAAGATTCAATAACTGGAAAGTTATACTCATTCCAGATTACAAGAAAATGCTCCGCCGTGTTTATGTAATTTAGGTTCGTCACGTCTTTAATATCAATGATAATTCTTTTATCTATTATTTCATCCCAATTAAGCCTACTCCAATTCGTAAAATTAAATGTATTGACCATTCTTGTGACTAGGCTTTTTGATTCATCTTGACTGTAAACTCGAGTACCCGGTCCAAGGGCAGCTATACACTCGTCGAATAAACTGCCATATGAAATATCCTTTTATACTTTTTTCTTTAATTGTTCAATTCGAAAAAGACGGGTTTCTTTATCGTCCAATTGTCATCGTCCTTAATATTTTCGTTGATGTTTAGACTTTCGGGAATTTCAGCTAACGTTCATGTGTTCACGACGTCCCAACGACTTAAGGCGACGAAGTCCTCTTCTAACTCCGGACGGACCGAAGGCCGAATGGCCCGATTCGTGAATATGGTGTTATACGACGTATCTGCCTTCTCTGAATCAACTATCAGTATCTTCTATTATTCGTGCATTCTTCTAGGCAATCCGGGTGATTCTAGCATTCTGACATAAAGGATACGTACTTATGAATTCCGAAATAGCATTATTCATTTCTTCAAATGATCCACCATAGAAATATAAAGCTGTTTCAGTATTCCCTTGCCAATATCTTTGGACTTCTCCGTCAAATCCTACTAATCTTGAAATTTCAGCTAATACAAAATTCGAATCACATTCTGCATACACATTGTCCGGAAGATTTATTCCATCTAGATATATACCTAACCCTTCTTTCTTTCCAAAAATAATTTTTTCATTCGTTCTTTCTATTGTTACATGCGATCCCTTTGGCGCACCTAAATTTTCAAGCATCTGAATAATATCTTCACAAATCGTCTGCTCATTGTTTTCTGTATATATAAGAAATTCAATATTACAAAATACTATTTCACCGGACTGCGCCTGCATTGTTCCTCCACCAATAACTTCACCATAATTGTTGGCTTGTAAAAACTCATCAAGAGGATCTTCATAATATTCACCTCTATCAATTGGCATAATCTTATCATTTAACTGGATTACAATAATTGAACCTGTTTTATCTTTCTTTCCAAATATCTTTTTATACATCTTGTTGAACATAAACAATCTCCTTTATTTAAATATTTCTAAAAATAACTGTGCAGATATGTCGAATAACGTTCATGTGTTCACGACGTCCCACCGACTTAAGGCGACGAAGTCGCCGGGCGCGATGTGGTTAGTTCTTGCCATCTCCGTGATTCTTACACTTCGGTTTTATTATGTCTATTTCATTCGTTTCATAATGGGATGGTCTTCGTTCAACTGTACTAGATCCCATAGTTCCCATAAAGATCTTTAAATACTGCAACTATTCCATATGACTGTTCTTTGGGCTCTCTTACAAATTCTATTCCTTTAGAGATCATATCGTTGTAATCTCTCCAAAAATCATCTGTGTTTAGAAATAAAAAAAACTCTACCACCAGACTGATTGCCAATAAATGCTTCTTGTTCTTGTTTCGATGCTCTTGCAAGTAATATTGTTGTACCTACAGAGCCAGGAGGAGAAACTACTACCCACCGCTTATCTTGTTCAGGCTGATGAATATCCTCTACTAATGTAAAATGAAGCTTCTTTGTATAAAAATCAATGGCTTTATCATAATCCTTAACAACAAGAGCGATGTGGACTATTGATTGAATCATTCTCTCTTCTCCTCCTATAACGTTCATGTGTTCACGACGTCCATTCCCCTTAGATAGCTCTTATCTTAGGGGAATGGATGTATCTCCCTGAATGCTTCCTCGAAAATACTTCTGGCAGATCAAGGGCGCATGACCCGCAGCGCGAATATTATGTTATCTGAAGGAGCTCCTGATATACCCTCAAATTATCCTTTATTCTTTCATATAATTACTTGCCCCATGTATAATAGTTTGAATTATTATCCGGTCATTATGTATTTGATAAATCAATCTATACCTATGTATAAAAATTTCCCGCATCTCAGGATCGTCCATTTCTGGAACTACACGTCCTCGGAGCGGGAAATCATTAAGTGTTTGTGCTTTATCCATTACATCATCATAAAATGCCAATGCATAATACATTGAATCCTGCGCTATATATTCTACAATGTTTTGCAGATCTTTATATGCAGTTACGGTCCAAATTATTGTTTGTTCAGCCATTTGTCCATCCTCGCTTTGACCTCATCATGGGACAACAAATTGCCTTCAACAACATCCTTCTGTCCTTTTTCAATTTTAGATCGGACATACAATGTATATTGAATGTCTTCAATTGAACAGTTCTCAGGAAGTTTATCAATCATTTGCTTTACATCATCTTTTAACATATTGGCATCACCTCAGCTACATTATATCATAAGGTTTTTGGTTTGATGAATTTCAAATTTGCTCCGCTCTTTCAGATAACGTTCATGTGTTCACAACGTCCCTCCGACTTAAGGCTCCGTCAGGAGCCTTAAGGTAGTGCGGATGTGTCCGGCTGATTATATCTTTCAAATTCCTATCATTAAAAATGTAAGTGTTATTAAATTAATTTCCATATATATCATTTTCAGCTTTCTCAAAACATAAATTTACCGTTCTGCCTTTTGATCGAGTACGATGTAAGACATTAGCTTTAACCGTATAAACATCACCTGGCTGTAATGAAATTGTCTTATCTTCAAGATCAATAAACAATTCTCCTTCAATTACCAAAAATAATTCATCACAATTATCATGTTTATGCCAGTGAAAGTCCCCATCTATAACTGCTACCCGAACAACATGATCATTTACTTCACCAATTATAAAATTAGCATACTCATTAATATTCTTTGTTCTTTCATAAATATTTACTTTTTCTGTTTTCATTGGTCTCCACCTTTTAAGATTGTAGGATTAAAATATGGCTTAATAATTAAATGGTTCAGCGATCAGATAACGTTCATGTGTTCACGACGTCCCACCAACTTAAGGCGACAAAGTCGCCGGCTGCGCGAATGCGCAGTTAGTGTTCCTGCCTTCTCGAAATACTTACACTAATCTTTCGATTTCAAAAAAATCCTCTGGATTAGTATTTATCCACTCGTTCATTCGAATGATTGTATGTTCCGAGAATTCTCTGTATTTATCATAAAGCCTACTTACTTCATTAAATAATTCTTGATTATTATCTAAATCACTTGGGCTTATTTGACTTCCTTATTTATTTCGGTTCTCAATTAACAATTTGATTTTGTCTAATAGGTCAGCCATTCTATTATCGTTATAATATAAAACTCCATTCCATATTCCTTTCCAAGATTGAAGATCATTAATATTATAAGCAGCAAACCAATAAAACTCTGCCATTGTTTTTGTGTGGTTATGAAATGAATAAAACAAAAACAGACCCTTTTGACCTTCGTTTAGTTGATTGTACATATCTAATTTTGTTTTGAGATCTTTACCACGAACAGCAAGTAACATTGGCTGTACACATAACCAACTCAAATTAAAGCTTTGAATATCTTCTTGTTTAATCTTTACCTTCATTGAATACCCCTTTCAAATATGCACTTGCAGGAATTTCACCTAACGTTCATGTGTTCACGACGTCCCACCGACTTAGGCTCCGCCAGGAGCCGGCCGCGATGCGGTTAGGTGGTGCGGATGTGTCCGGTTGAATTACCCTCGGCACTTCTGCATCGGTCCGGACCGAGGGGCGGATGCCCCGAAGCGTGAAGATGGTGTTAGGTGAAGTATGACGCTTTATTGTGTTACATTCAATATCTTCTGGGGTAGATTTTTATTTTCATCTGGATATCCCAAAGATGCATTAATGAATCTGCAACCATGATTTATATACTCTATTCTTCTATGAACATGCCCAAAACACCATGTTCGTCCTCTTATGTCCGGAAATAAATCCTTGCCATCAAAGTAATAATAACTATTGAACAGTTCAGTTGCTTTATCTTTAGGCACCTTTGACCAGTCAGGCGAAATATGAGTCACTAAAACATCAGTGCTGTTTAGTATCTTTTTTAGCTTCACTTTTTCTTCCATAAACATTGCCTCAACCCTTCGAGGCAAACCTTCAATTAAAACAGAATCGTTTGAAATTGACTGCCAATTATCAAAAACTCTATCCCATGTTTCATTTAATTGCTGTAATCCATATTCAAAATCATACCACATACCACATCCACCAAATACTATTCCATCAACTTCGATTTGATCTCCATCAAGGAAGTGTATTCCCGATAATTGTTCTGCCATTAATTTCATTTCAAGAAACCTATTAATTGAATTGCGTTTATATTTGTTTTTTATTGATTTCGAAATTAAGTAATAATCATGATTTCCTGGAACTAAAAGAATGTGTTTATAGAACTTATTAAGTTTTTCAAGCAGTCTATAATTCTGTTTATTGTAGTGTCCAAGATCCCCAGCAATCACCAATGTCTTCGAAGGGATCTCTGGCATAATAGTGTTTAAAAATGTATCTAGTCTCTTATCTTGCTTTAAATGATTACTAGAATTTTCTACCCAAAAATCTAAATGAATATCAGATATAAGGTCAAACCGTATTGGACTCACCCGCTCTCATATTTCACCTAACGTTCATGTGTTCACGACGTCCCACCGACTTAAGGCGACAAAGTCGCCGGCTGCGCTTGCGCAGTTAGTCGGTGCGGATGTGTCCGGCTGAATTCACTTCCGTGCAGCTGCCAATTGCATCC
The DNA here is from genome assembly GCF_042655365.1 of Cohnella suwonensis. Lineage (NCBI taxonomy): Bacteria > Bacillati > Bacillota > Bacilli > Caryophanales > Paenibacillaceae > Cohnella > Cohnella suwonensis. Next base: position 66,784 of record NZ_JBHSMH010000120.1, read on the forward strand.
TCGAATCTGATGGCCCCACTTCATGAATTACAATCAATTATACTAAAAAAAGAAAGAGAGAATTTCTTCTCTCCTTCCCTACTTAAAAAGACAACCATCCATTTGTTCGATAATCATGTGGTATAGGTTCATAAAATTCTTCGTTTACGATGTTTCTCTTGAATTTCATTCTAAATCTTCTTTGAGTAAGTTTTCGAATCCATTTAACTTCATGATTATAATAGTGTTTGGTTCTTCTGTGATTGCGAAATTCATTTAGTTTCTTAATTCTAGGATTGAAATCTCTTTTAAACCTGATTTGCGCGTTCAAATACTTATTATGCAGTTCCAATTCCCATGCTTTTACTTCATCGTCATTAAACAATTAGATCCCTAGTACTTGCTTTAGATTTACCCGTTAAAAGGGTATTGAGCAACGTACCTAGAGATCTACAACATAAGGAGGTATCAAAGTATAACCTCGCTTCCTAAATTATTATTTGTTTCTATCTTACAACAAATAATTGTATTTGAAAATTATTGCACTTGGGGCTTTCAGCTAACGTTCATGTGTTCACGACGTCCCAACGACTTAAGGCGACGAAGTCGCCGGCCGCGATGCGCTTAGTCGGTGCGGATGTGTCCGGCTGATTCCGCTTCCCTGCTGCTGAATGACTCCAGTCGAATACGCTTCCCAACTCCTGCCGGACCGAGGGGCGAATGCCCCGATGCGTGAACATGGTGTTATCGGATGTCGATGACTTCTCTGAATTCCCCTCAAAAGATGTTGTTCTTAAAAAGAAATCATTGCCCCATATTCATTAAATATGGAAGTAGGATTCCAAGCTACTTCCCATGAATTATTCTCAGGGTCCATAAAATGTCCTGTTCTTCCTCCCCAGAATACATCACTTGGCTCCTTAACGATCTTACCGCCTTTGTCCTTAACTTGATTTATAATCAGGTCTACGTCTGTAATTTCATCCACATTAATTGAGAAGGTTACACCTTTAAATTGAATCGGAACATCTGAAATTTCTAATCCTGCATCTCTCAGTAATTCTTCCATTGGATATATAGATAGTAAAACTCCTGAAGTCTTATAAACGGCATAGTTATCTGAACTTATTTCAGTTTCTGCCCACCCTAAGCCTTGATAAAACTTTCTGAGTTTAGGTACGTTCTTTGCTCCGATTGTAACTAGGCTGATTCTAGCCGGTATCATAGATAAATTCCTACTTTCCTTTTTGTTTTGTCTTTACATCGATTTCCGATAACGTTCATGTGTTCACGACGTCCCACCACCTTAAGGATCCGACAGGAGCCGGCCGCGACGCGGTTAGGTGGTGCCGGACCGAGGGCCGAATGGCCCGAAGCGTGAACATGGTGTTATCTGCTGTCGGGGTCTTCTTCGAAAAACTCTCAAAATCGATCGTCGACTTTCCATTCTTGATTTGCTTTAATAAACGAATAAAAGGTCTGATCTTCTTGGCCGTTTTCCCACTCTCGTTTGACAAAAATAATTATATTATCAGTACTTCTTTCTTTAACTTCTTCAATTTGATAACCATTTAGTCTTAAAGAGTCCTTATTAATCTCATAATAAATGGATTTCATTTCTTCTATTGACTTGGATTCTGATAGGTCGCCTGAGCACCATAAGTAAACACGTTTAATAAATTCATCAGTTGCATATGGACTCCACTTATTAATATCGTCAAAGTTTTGAAAGTAGTTATTAATCACTTTGTTTAACTCTGGGTTCCCTGTGTCTTTACCTTGAACAATTACATTTGAATTTCCCTTTACCCCGCAGGAACAGAGTAGCAGTACTATGATTAAAAAAGAATAGAATTTTAGCTTCAAAGTAACTGATCTCCTTTGCCTTTTTGCTTTGCCTTACCCCGATTGCAGATAACGTTCATGTGTTCACGACGTCCCATCACCTTAAGGCTCCGCCAGGAGCCGGCCGCGATGCGGTTAGGTGGTGCGGATGTGTCCGGCTGATTCCGCTTCCCTTCTGATGCCTATTGCTTCGCCGAATCCTCTTCTAACTCCTGCCGGACCGAGGCCGAATGGACCGAAGCGTGAACATGGTGTTAGGCGAAGGAATATTGATTGGACAACAATTTATTCATAAGCTTCATTATCAATATTAGGATTTATGCTTTTTGCTTTAACTAAATCATTGTAATAATTACTCTCATTCATCAATGCTTTATTAGCTATACATCTGAAAAAATAAACTTTTGCATTTTGATCATTTAATATCTCTGCTTTGTTGAACCAATTAATAGCAGCCGAGAAATTATTATTTGCCATTTCTGTCCGACCAAGAAAAATATAAACATTAGGATTATCATTGTAACCAAGATCCAGAGCCTTCTTAAAATCATTCAAAGATGATTCATATTGAAAAGTATAAAAATACGTTAACCCTCTGTTGTAATAATTCCGCCCATCTATACTTTCTCTTTCTATGCACCAGTTAAAATCATTTCGTGCCAATTCATACCTCTTACTTGCACTGTATGCACAACCTCTTAAATCATGAGCAACATCTAATTTACGGGTATTTTCAATTAAATAACTTAGGTGTTCTATTGCTTCATTTAACTGTTTTGTAGAGAAATATAAGGCGCTTAGTTCGAAAATTATATTTTCATTATTGGGCTCTTCATCTTTTGCCAGTTTGAAATTCTCGATTGCCTTTTCATTATCCCCTAGAGTCCGATAAATATCAGCTCTATACAAAAATATATTACAGATATCTGCTTTGTTTGTTTTGAGAAGATCATCTAGTGCTTTTTCATAATCACTAATAAAGTAATAACACATACCCCTACAGTTAATAACATGATACATCTCATCATCAATTTCTAAACATTTTGTAAAATCATTGATCGCTTCTTCGTACCTACTTAATTCGTAATATGCTAATCCCCTAAAATAGTAAGCTTGAGCATCATCAGGTTCAAACAATATGTATTTAGTTATAATCTTTATTTGCGATTGAGCATCCTTTGTCTCTTTGATTTTATTAAAATATTGAAATGAGTCCGGTTTAAATTGCTTGAACATTTCATATAGAAATTTTTCAACTTTGAATGATAATGAAATCTTCATCGTTATTGCTCCTCTTGATTTCTCTTCGTTCTTTCGCCTAACGTTCATGTGTTCACGACGTCCCACCACCTTAAGGCTCCGACAGGAGCCGGCCGCGACGCGGTTAGGTGGTGCGGATGTGTCCGGCTGATTCTACTTCCATGCGACTGCCGATTGCATCCTCGAGTTCTCATCTAACTTCGGCCGGACCGAGGGGCGAATGCCCCGAAGCGTGAACATGATGTTAGGCGATGTCCATTGTGTTACCCACAAAATTCTTTAATCCCCATGTTTAGAATATCATTATTATGATAAAATTATTGATGTGAAATGATCTCTTGAAGAGGTGATGACCTTGCCAATTATTAAACCGATTTCTGATCTTCGGAATAACTTTAATTACATTTCTGAGGTTTGCCATACCGAGGGTGAACCTGTATTCATTACAAAAAACGGTCATGAGGATTTGGTTGTTATGAGTCATGCCCTTTATGAGAAACAACAAGCTGTAATTGAATTGTATCAAAAATTGGCAGTTGCCGAAAAGGAAAGTTCAGATCCATCCGTTCAACGAATTGATCATTCTGATCTCATGAGCAAATTAAGGAGCCGCATAAATGGAGAAAAAACTTCCGATTAAATATCTCCCATCCGCGGAACAAGACATCACAGAGATTATTGAATATGTCTCTTTAGATAATCCTCCAGCTGCCTTAAATCTTCTCAATCAGTTCGATGAATCCATATCTATTCTTTCTTACTTTCCTTTAAGCGGTCCTATTCCTAAAGATTCCAGGCTTCAACTACTTAATTATAGAATGTTAGTCATTCAAAGTTATCTTGTATTCTATGTTGTTCAAAATGACTTTGTGGAGATTCGAAGAGTTCTTCACGCAAAAAGAAAATACGACTTCTTGCTTTAGATCTTTCTCCGGATTTCGCCTAACGTTAATGTGTTCACGACGTCCCACCACCTTAAGCCCGAAGGGCGGCCGCGATGCGGTTAGGTGGTGCGGATGTGTCCGGCTGATTCCGCTTCACTGCTGCTGTGATACTCCACTCGAATCTGCTTCCCTACTCCTGCCGGACCGAGGCGGCTCGTCCGCCGATGCGTGAACATGGTGTTAGGCGACGCCGATTTTGCCTACAGTTCCTCTTCTTACTCATACAATTCATTCTTATTATTTTGTTTGCAATTAAACCATTCCGATTCTTTTTTAAATTTACAGATTTATTAAGATGGATCTCCAAGTTTGAATCAATTGGAATTTCTTCAATCTTTATTGCTTTACTATTATTATTGAATATTTCTGTTTTATCATTGATAAGAACTTCACATATGTATCCAATATCATTAATGTTTTTCTTCCCTTTATTTATTTCAGAAGAGCAATTAATCATTAAACTTTTTCCTTTCACTTCGTCGAGAGATCCTTTAAAAGTCTTAGTAGAATTACAACCTACTAAGATCAAGCTAATTATTATTAGAAGGAAAAAAGTTCTAAACATATCCTTCAGCCCCCAAAAAGTGGTTCTGATTGTTTCTTATGTTTTGTCATTGCATATCTTTCATATAACGTAAATGTGTTCACGACGTCCCACCGACTTAAGGCGACAAAGTCGCCGGCTGCGCGAATGCGCAGTTAGTCGGTGCGGATGTGTCCGGCTGACTCTGCTTCCCTGCTGCTGAATTACTTCTATGAATCCACTTCTAACTCCTGCCGGACCGAGGCGGCTTGTCCGCCGAAGCGTGAACATGGTGTTAGATGTTGTTCTTAGCGGGGCCTCTTCGATTACTCATGCAGCTCAAATCCGGTCTGTTTCCGGTCTATGAGGAAACGTTCCATTGTATCTTCGAGTATGCTTTCCACAGTCAAGTCGGTCAAGTCGGTCTGTTTCCGGTCTATGAGGAAACGTTCCATTGTATCCTCGAGTATGCTTTCCACAGTCAAATCCGTCTGTTTCCGGTCTATGAGGAAACGTTCCATATTCGGAGCCATTCCGCCCCACATTCAAGAATCCGTTAAGGATTATACCGCTTCAATATTGGGCTCACCACGGCATTGTACTTGACCTTCCCCGCTAAGAATTTCATCTAACGTTCTTGTGTTCACGACGTCCCACCACCTTAAGCCCCGAAGGGGCGATTTATATTTAGGATTTCCTTCCATATTAACAATTGATCTACCGGACTCTTATCAACAAATATAGTCCCTTCCGGAAACAATCCAATGTAATTATTCCCATAGAACACATCGACTAATTTAATATATCCTTCGATATTGCTATTGAATTCATCTAAATCTTCTGAAGGTATCCATAATTCATTATGAATACCTGATCCAACAATTTGTTCTTCATATTTATCAATAAATGGACTTGCAACTTGAAACTCAGTCACAAAACCAACATGTCCTGAAAACTTATCTTTAGTATTCCATTCACGTGCAATCTGGTCGGCATAAGGTTTATTTAGGACTGGATAAAAAATAGGTTGTTCCGGTAGTCTTGGAGGGAATCCTTTAAGATTTAAATCTAATATTAACTTCATTTCAAAGAGTCCAACAGGTCTAAACAGTGTTTTCATGTTTTAATATCCCTTCAACTGAATTTCCGATAACGTAAATGTGTTCACGACGTCCAACTCCCTTAAGCCCGGAGGGCGGCCGCGATGCGGTTAGGGAGTTGGATGTGTCCGGCTGATTACGCTCCCCTGCTACTGCCAATTACTTCTCCGAATCCTCTTCTAACTCCTGCCGGACCGAGGCGGCTTGTCCGCCGAAGCGTGAACATGGTGTTAGATGTTGTTCTTAGCGGGGCCTCTTCGATTACTCTTGCAGCTCAAATCCAGTCTGTTTCCGGTCTATGAGGAAACGTTCCATTGTATCTTCGAGTATGCTTTCCACAGTCAAGTCGGTCTGTTTCCGGTCTATGAGGAAACGTTCCATTGTATCCTCGAGTATGCTTTCCACAGTCAAATCCGTCTGTTTCCGGTCTATGAGGAAACGTTCCATATTCGGATGCGTATTCCGAAAAGTTTTAGCCACCCATTCCGGAAAGTATTGGTCACCGATTCCGGAAAGTCTTAGCCAGTCATTCCGAAAAGTATTGGTCGGTCATT
>NZ_JBHSMH010000121.1:0-201 GCF_042655365.1 Cohnella suwonensis
CGGTGAAACGCGCCACGACGAGCGGCGGACCGTATGCGAACGTGGCGACCGGAGTGACGGCGACGAGTTACGCGGACACGGGACTGACGAACGGCACGACTTATTATTACGTCGTCAGCGCTTCGAATGCCGTAGGCGAAAGCGTCAACTCCGCGCAGGCGAGCGCGACGCCGACGGCGCCGCAGCCTCCGGCCGCGCCGA
>NZ_JBHSMH010000121.1:211-3974 GCF_042655365.1 Cohnella suwonensis
CGTAGGCGAAAGCGTCAACTCCGCGCAGGCGAGCGCGACGCCGACGGCGCCGCAGCCTCCGGCCGCGCCGACGGGACTGACCGCGGCGGCGGGCAACGCGCAGGTTGCCTTGAGCTGGACGGCTTCCGCGGGCGCGACGAGCTATACGGTGAAGCGCGCGACGACGAGCGGCGGACCGTATGCGAACGTGGCGACCGGAGTGACGGCGACGAGTTACGCGGACACGGGACTGACGAACGGCACGACCTATTATTACGTCGTCAGCGCTTCGAATGCGGCAGGCGAAAGCGTCAACTCCGCGCAGGCGAGCGCGACGCCGGCGGCTCCGCAGCCTCCCGCCGCGCCGACGGGACTGACCGCCGCGGCGGGCAACGCGCAAGTCGCGCTGAGCTGGACGGCTTCCGCGGGCGCGACGAGTTATACGGTGAAGCGCGCGACGACGAGCGGCGGACCGTATACGAACGTGGCGACCGGGGTGACGGCGACGAGCTATACGAATACGGGACTGACGAACGGCACGACTTACTACTATGTCGTCAGCGCGTCCAACGCCGCGGGCGAGAGCGCGAATTCGTCGCAAGTTAGCGCGACGCCAAGCGGAGGCGGAACGGGCACTCTCGTCGCGCAATACAAGCTGAGCAATGCCAACGCGTCCGACAACCAGATTTACGCGTCTTTCAACGTCAAGAACACCGGCACGACCGCCGTCAGTCTGAGCAACGTGAAACTGCGCTATTATTTCACGAAAGACGGCGCGTCGGGAGTGAATTACTTCTTGGACTATGCCCAAGTCGGATCGGGCAACGTCGGCGGAGCTTTCGCAAGCGCTTCGGGCACCAATGCGGACACGTATTTGGAGCTCACGTTCGGCGCGGGCGCCGGCTCGATCGCGGCGGGCGGCCAAACGGGAGACATCATGATCCGTATCGCCAAGACCGATTGGTCCAATTTCAACGAGGCGAACGATTACTCGTTCGACGGAACGAAAACGGCCTTCGCGGACTGGAACAAAGTGACGCTCTATCAAGGCGGCACGCTCGTTTGGGGAATCGAACCGTAATAGAACCGTAAGAGAATCCAGGTCAACTAAAGGAGGAATTCGTAATGTATCAAAGTATCTACCGGAAAGGGCTCATATGGTGGATCGCGGCCGCCATGATCATGTCCGCCTATGCCAGCCTGTGGGTCTCGCCGAAGGAAGCTTCCGCGGCAACGATCTACGAGACGCGATTCATGGATCTGTACAATCAGATCAAAAATCCGGCTAACGGCTATTTCTCTCCCGAAGGCATTCCTTACCATGCCGTCGAGACGCTGATGAGCGAAGCGCCGGACTACGGCCATATGACGACGTCGGAAGCTTACAGCTATTGGCTGTGGCTGGAAACGCTGTACGGCCACTACACGGGCGACTGGACCAAGCTGGACGCAGCCTGGGCCAGCATGGAGAAATACATCATTCCGATTAACGAAGGCGACGGCGTCGAGGAACAACCGACAATGAACAACTACAATCCGAACAGTCCGGCTACGTATGCCTCGGAGCATCCTTTCCCGGATCAGTATCCTTCGCTGTTGTCGGGAGCGGTCCCGCCGGGTACCGACCCGCTCGATGCCGAACTGAAAGCGACCTACGGCAATAACCAGACCTATTTGATGCATTGGCTGGTGGACGTAGACAACTGGTACGGGTTCGGCAACACGCTTAATCCGTCCCACACCGCGACCTACGTCAATACGTTCCAGCGCGGAGAGGAAGAGTCGGTATGGGAGGCGATTACCCATCCGTCGCAGGATAACAAAACGTTCGGAAAACCGAACGAAGGCTTCATGAGCCTGTTCACGAAAGAATCGCAAGCTCCCGCGGCGCAGTGGAAATATACCAACGCAACCGATGCGGACGCGCGGGCGGTTCAGGTAATCTATTGGGCGAAGCAACTTGGCTATAACAACACGGCAGTGTTGAACAAAGCGAAAAAAATGGGCGATTTCCTTCGTTACGGCATGTACGATAAATACTTCCAGCAAGCCGGAAGCGCCAGCGACGGCACGCCTTCCGCCGGAACCGGCAAAAACGCCAGCTTTAATCTGCTCTCTTGGTATACCGCGTGGGGCGGCGGATTGGGCTCCGGCGGCAACTGGGCTTGGCGGATCGGCGCCAGCCACGCGCACCAAGCGTATCAGAACCCTGTCGCGGCCTATGCGCTCGGTACGACGGCAGGAGGACTCGCGCCGGCTTCGGCAACGGGGCAAGCGGACTGGAACGCATCGCTGACGCGCCAGCTCGAATTTTACAACTGGCTGCTGTCCGCGGAAGGCGCGATCGGCGGCGGCGCGACGAACAGCTGGGGCGGAAGCTACGCCGCTTATCCGTCCGGCGTGAGCACCTTCTATAATTTGGCGTATCAGCAAGCGCCGGTGTACACCGATCCGGACTCCAACGAATGGTTCGGGTTCCAGGCGTGGCCGCTCGAGAGGGTCGCGGAACTGTACTACATTCTCGCTTCCAGCGGAGACATTAGCTCGACCAACTTCCAGATGGCCAAAAACGTCATTACCAAATGGGTCGACTGGTCGATGGACTACACGTTCGTCAACGCGAAACCGGTGACGCAAGAATTCGGCCCGGACGACGACGATTATTACGTCGACACGAACGGCCAGCGCGTGCTGGGAGGGGCCAATCCTTCCATTGCGACGACGCCTGCGCAAGGAGAGTTTTATATTCCCGGTAAGCTTCTGTGGTCGGGTCAGCCGAATACGTGGACCAACTTCGCGAGCTTCCCGGGCAATTCGAATTACCATGCGACCACGGTTAACCCGAGCCAAGACGTCGGCGTTCTCGGCAGCTATATCAAAGCGTTGATCTTCTTCGCCGCGGGCACGAAGGCCGAGAGCGGCAGCTACACGACGCTTGGAGACCAGGCGAAGACGCTCGCGGATTCCCTTCTCGGCGCGGCATGGAACTTTAACGATGGCATCGGGATCGCAAAGGACGAAGAACGCGGCGACTATCACCGGTATTTCGAGAAAGAAATCTATTTCCCTACCGGATGGTCCGGCACGTACGGGATGGGCAACGCGATTCCCGGAACCGGCGGAATTGCGTCCGATCCCGCGCGCGGCGGCAACGGGGTCTACATCAGCTATCCGGAGCTTCGGCCGAAAATCACGCAAGATCCGAAATGGTCTTATCTTACGAATCTGTATAACACCTCTTGGAACCCGACGACGGAAAAATGGGATAACGGCACTCCGACGTTTAAGTATCACCGTTTCTGGTCGCAGGTCGACATCGCGACGGCTTATGCGGAATTCGACCGTTTGATCGGGTCTTCCACGCCGTCGGTTCCGTCGATTCCGGTCGGCTTGACAGCAACGGCGGGCAACGCGCAAGCTTCGCTAAGCTGGTCGGCATCCGCTGGCGCGACGAGCTATAACGTCAAGCGCGCGACGACGAGCGGCGGCCCGTACACGACGGTAGCGACCGGAGTTACGGCGACGGGTTACGCGGACACGGGCCTCTCGAACGGCACGACGTACTATTACGTCGTCAGCGCCGCGAACGCGGTCGGCGAAAGCGCGAATTCCTCGCAGGTTAGCGCAACGCCGTCCGTACCGACGATTCCTCCGGCACCGACCGGTCTTACGGCTACGGCGGGAAATGCGCAGGTTGCGCTTAGCTGGACGGCTTCCGCAGGTGCGACGAGCTATACGGTGAAGCGCGCAACGACGAGCGGTGGACCGTATACGAACGTGGCAA